>JACRGZ010000036.1 GCA_016234155.1 Nitrospirota bacterium
AATCCTCGACCCCTTGAACCCTTTATTTAATTTTCATCCTCCTTTACAATGATGTAATCTGTAGGGCCAGGTTACCTCTGAATACCCCCGGACGGCCATAAAATTTAGGGACACCTTCTATCCGCGCTACTATGCTCTCCTCTACCTGTTTATCAAGAATAATTACGTCACCGGCGCTCAGATTCAATATGTCCCTGACTTTTACCGTTGCCCCTGCCAGTTCTACGGTAACTGTAACAGGGCACTCTGGTAATTGTTTCCTGAACCTGTCCATCCACCTATTATCAACCTCATATTGATCACTCTGGTAACCTGCCTGTAATTTCTCTTTTATTGGTTCTATGCTTGGATATGGTATACAGATATGGATCTTGCCGGGGGCAGAATCTATCTCGATATCAAATGCCATCACCATAACTATCTCAGTAGGGGTAACGATAGATGCAAACTGCGGGTTTATCTCTGTCCTGCTAAGCTGAACCGTAACAGGATGAACAGGTTTCCATGCCTTCTCAATATCCTGAAAGCATAGATTTACGATCTTTTTTATGATCCTCAACTCTATAGAGGTAAAATCCCTCCCCTCTATCTTTACATGGGTCTGCCCATTGCCGCCAAAGAAATTATCTATAAGGAGGTAGACCATCCTCGGGTCAATAACCATAAGGCTGTAACCTTTGAGCGGCTCCATCTTGAAGACATTTATGCATGACGGGAGGGGCATATGCTTCATAAACTCACCGAACTTCATAAGCTCAACAGAGGCCATATGGACATCAACGATCTTTTTCAGGGCTGCGGTCATGCTTGTCTGAAAAATCCTTGCAAACCGCTCATTGATTATCTCTAAGGTGGGCATCCTCCCGCGGATTACACGGTCATGGCTTGTAAGGTCATAAGGGCGTGCCCCGGTATCATCTGCAGGGGCAGCATTGGTGGCTACGTCACCACTATCTATACCCTTCAGGAGTGCATTAACCTCGTCCTGTGATAAGATTTTATCCATGATTCAGCCTCAAAATCTCGTCTATCTAAGTTGACGCTCAAAAATGCCCAGTGCCCACCCTACTGCATTACAAATTCTGTAAAGTACACCGCGCTTACCTTACCCGTGCGTATAAAGCTGTTGACCCTTGCTATCATTTCATCCTGCAGTTTAAGTTTGCCGCCTGTATCTTTCACATCATTTGAGGTCTTGCTCGTCAGCAGCATTAGGAGGGCATCCCGTATCTGAGGCATCTTTGTCTGCGCCTCATCAATCGTCTCTTTCTTATCCATTTCAAGATTTATTGTGATCTTCAGGTATCTGACCTCCGAGGGGTCTGCCAGGTTAACCACAAAAGAATCGAGTGGAACGACATGGCCGGTGGACTCCTTGTGGTTGTCGCCCTCTGTTGTTGATGCTGTTGAGACATGCGAGCTTTCCTCAGCGCCCTTTTTAGAAAAGACCCTCCATCCAAAGAACCCCCCGCTTAAGATTACAAGTACACCAACCCCGATAATCCCATACTTTATAAGGCTCCTCTTGGATCCCTTTTTAGGGAGGTCGCCGTCCGCAGCTTCATCTTTACCCTCTTTCTTTTTTGCCTCTTCTTCCACCTTTTCTTCTTTTGCCATTTTCTCCTCTTATTTGTGGGGGATAACCCCCCGACGCTACGTTTTGGTGGGCAATGCCCACCCTACACTTCAGCCTTCAGTCTTCAGCCTATCTACCTAAAGAGATTGCAATGTATATGCCATAAAAATTATTGATTGCAGACTTAAAATAGATAAATAAATCAACAGGTTATATATACGACAATTACAGGAGATGGCGCACATTGCGTCAAAGTCATTTTTGCTGTGTCAGCGAATTGACGAATAGAAGGAGGGGCAATCCATGGATTGCCCCTCCTGTCTGTTACCTCTTCAGATTTACAAGCTCTCCAAGCATCTCATCAGTTGTGGTAATTACACGTGAGTTGGCCTGAAAACCCCTCTGCGCGGTAATAAGTTTGATAAACTCCTCTGCAAGGTCCACATTGGAAAGTTCTAAGGAATTGGACAGGAGCCTCCCCCGGCCGCTGGTATTCGGCGCCCCTATAATCGGCTGGCCTGACTCATAAGACTCGCCATAGAGATTTTTCCCCATCTTGCTGAGTCCATGAGGATTATTGAATATCCCTACAACGACCTGACCGAGGGTTCTGGTCTGTCCGTTAGTAAAGAGCCCGCTTATTATGCCGTCCTGGTTTATGCTCAGGCTTTTAAGAGAACCTGATGCATAACCATCCTGCCTCTGGAAGAGGGTGCTTGAAGACAAGCCAAACTGCGTTGAGCCATCTAATCCCGTTCCCCCATCTGCGGTACCTGTACCAAAGTCAAAGGTGATTGCCTGGTTTTGCGTCACGCCACCTAGAAAGTTAAAATTTGATACGGCAGTTGGTAATTCGGCGGCAAGATCAGGAGGAAAATTCGCAGCAGCGTCATCAGTAACGTTAAGATCCATATCATTTACATCCTCCGCCACAAGCGCCCCGCTTTGATCAAACTGCATATACCCCGTTGCCATGACTTCAGTAGTACCTGATGCGCCGTCGGCCACTGCATTCCATTGCCAGTAGTTCCCGCTGCCTCCTGCTGTATCTTCGTAAACCTTTGTGAAATATACTGTAACAAGATGGGTATTCCCGAGTGAATCGTAGACACTGACTGATGTAGAAAAGTGGGATGTGTTCGACATATCGTCAATGTCAAAACCGGTGGTAACAGGTGAAACCCTTGAATCCAGGTTTGCGGTTATCTCTGCATTTGCAGTCATATTTGGCGGGGTGGTAGTGGATGAGACATCCATGTTGTCAATCGTCCCGGATATTGCGCCACCGTTACCCACCTGATAGCCCTGCATGAGAAGTCCTTCCGGGTTCACTATGAAACCTTCTTTGCTGATGTTAAATTCCCCTGACCGGCTGAAGAAGGCGGCGCCCGCTGAATCTTTCAGCAGGAAAAAACCATCCCCGTCAATACCGAGGTCAAGTCCGCTCGAAGTCGCCTCCAATGACCCTTGTGTAAATATGGGTGATACACTGCTCAGATATGCGCCGCGTCCTATCTGGGTTCTGCCTGACGTCCCTGAAAAGCTCTGGCTCAGCACATCGGCAAAGGACGCACGGCTTGCCTTAAACCCCGCGGTGTTGACATTGGCTATGTTGTTTCCTATCACTGAAAGTGCGGCGCCATTTGCATTGAGCCCGCTTATTCCTGCATAGAGTGATGTTAAGATTGCCATATTTTTATCTCCTTTCCCTCACCTCTGTTATATGCATTACAGGCACACGTATGCCATTTACCATAAGATACGGCGCCCCATCTTCGAAGGATACACCTGTTACTACTCCCACTACATTCGTCAGTACTTTTAACTCTTTCCCAAGGGTATCTTTGGCGTCCACAGAAAATGTATACTCACCAGGCGCCATCATTCCGCCTTTCTCATCTCTGCCATCCCACGCAGCATTGTGAGAACCGGCGGTCTGTGGGCCAATTTCAATAGTCCTGACACCCTTCCCATCCTTGCCGAATATCCGGATCGTTACCTCTGAAACATCATTGTTTAAGGAATATCCTATAGTTGCAGAGGGAGCGCCTTCTCCTATGTAAACCTTATTTCCGGATGCCTTCACCTCCTTGCCTATGAAATTTACAGACTGCATGTTGTTAAAATTCCCCTCGGTATCAGTCAGGGTAGTCAGTCTGTCATTTATGCCAAATAATTGATCAAGGCTTGAGAACTGGGCCAACTGTGCTGTAAACTCCGTTTGTTCCATAGGTTTCAGCGGGTCCTGGAACTGCATCTGTGTTACAAGAAGACGCAGAAAGTCATCTTTACCAAGTGTCTTCTTTACCACCTTCTTTTCACCGTCATTAGTGTATGTATCAAGTTTATTTACAGAGTAAATCATGATATCCCCTCCCCTCAGGCAAAAACACTTATGATCCCGCTCTCCAAAGGAACGACTATATCTTTTTCAAATCTCTCAACCCTGTCATTAACTGCTGCGTTACTGCCCCATCTCCTCGTCCCGGCATCTCCTCCGTAAAAAAGAGACGGTGTCCATCTATCCCTCATATCCCCTCCTCTCATATCTACAGTAAACTGCTCTATCTTGAATCCATGGTTCTTTAACGCATCTTCAAGCCTGCCCAAATTTGCCTCTATAATCTCCTTTACACTGTAATTCTCCACAGTAATAACGGCCTTTATACTTTTATCAATCACGGAGATATCCATCTGGAGCTCTCCGAGCTCCTCCGGTTTGAGCCTGATCTTTACCGTATGTGCCCCGATGTGTGATGCATGGATCAACCTCTGGGATAACTGTTGTATAATGC
Organism: Nitrospirota bacterium; assembly: GCA_016234155.1. GTDB lineage: Bacteria > Nitrospirota > 9FT-COMBO-42-15 > HDB-SIOI813 > HDB-SIOI813 > JACRGZ01. Next base: position 4,372 of record JACRGZ010000036.1, read on the forward strand.
CATCCTGAGTAGATTGCGGATTGCGGATTGCGGATTGCGGATTGCCGGAGGAGATATCATCAGAGTGCGGAATGTGGAGTGCGGATTGCGGAATAATAGAAGACATATCATCGGATAGCGGCAGCGAAACTTCAGAATTCGGAGGGCGGAGTGTGGAGCGCGGAATCTGGAGTGCAACGACTCCAGTCGTTGCAGAATGCGGGGTACGGAACGCGGAATCTGGAATGATGGAAGACATATCATCAGATTGCGGCGATGTAACCTCAGATGAAAGGCCGGCATATAACTCGTGGGACACAACGGCATTGGATGTCTCCTCAGATTGTTGGATTACAGCCACGGAGGGGGATGAAGTCTGGAGTGCTGGGTGCAGAATGACCGCAGCCTTACCGTCAGATTGTGCCGGGGTGAGATCAGAAGAATACGGTGTGATCAGATCAGGGCAGTGAGCAGATGCGGCGGCATCTTCAATCTGCGGTAACACAGGGCCTGATAACTTCGGAATAATATTGCTGTTCCCGGTTAGCGCCAGGACGAGCAAGGTGGAAAATATATCTTCCATGCCGTCTCTATTTACAGAATTTACAGGGCCGGTCTGAGGTTCTGCAGGGGTATAATTATCCGGTGTTATCATAACCTCCTGTGCGATCATTCTACTCATCCCCCTTCTTTGATGACATCTTTGCACTCAATGAGGCCGCCTTCTCCGGAGTAACAGCGCCGAGTATCTTCCCTGCCTGCTTGCTCTTGATCCTTGATAACAGTTCGACAGCTAAATTCGCATCCATCTTCTCTATCCTCTGGGCAGCATCTTCAACAGACATCGTTTCATATATCTTTGCCATGTGCATAATTCCCTGTTGGGGTTGATTGCTGCCGCCGCTGCCGCCTGCAAGATCCTTCTGCAATTTATCCCGCATGGCTGAATATTGTTTCAAAGAGAGTTCTATCATATTCTTTAACATATTCAGCCTTTCTTCCTCTTTTTTTACAGCATCCTCTCGTCTTGATAGTTCCCGCTCCCTGTCTTCCAGCGCCTTCAAAATCCCCCGGATATCTTTCTCCGCATCATCTGAAAAATCCCCCTCACCCTTTTTATTCCCCTCATCTTTTTTATTCCCCTCATCTTTTTTATTCCCCTCACCCTTCCCCTCTCCCCCCCCTCCATATCCTCCCCCCACCAGGGGGGGAGGAATAAAGCCTGCCCCCGAAGTATTTATCGGGGGGTGGGGGGTTATTTGAGGGGGAGAGGGATGGAGCCTGCCCTGAACTTGATTCAGGGGTGAGGGGGAATCTGATGCAGGATTATTTTTCTGTGTGGCCACTGCAGGCACAAACAAGAATACACCTGCAATGAAACTCAGAATGATAGTAAGATAAATTATAAACTCCCTTTTTTTCAGCAATTCTCCCTCACGTATCTGTTATTTGCCGTCTCATCCATAGACTTTTTATCTTCTCTATTGTTCTGCTCTACCCTGCCCTCTGCATCCTTTTCCCTGACCTTCTCTACAATCTTCCTCTCCTGTGAGGCAGTTATAAGAGACTCCCTTTTTTCATGGTACATCCTCTGTGCCTCCAAAACCCTCTTGCGCTGTATTTCCATCTCAAGGGATAACTGCTGAAGATATGTGTGATACATAAATATCTCATGCGGCGGGGTCTCTTTTATCTGTCTTTCCTTCAGCCCGTCGACCGCCCGTATCCATATCTCCTCTAATGCAAATAGTCTCTTTTCCTCTATATCCAGCCTCTCGGATACATCTGCAAACTCTTGTTTCATCTCATCCTCTATAAATGTTTTATACTTGAGAAGCGCCTTAAACCTGAAGTCTCTTGGTTTCAAGATGATACCTTCTGTTCAAACAACCTGTACAAACCCATGATACTTGTATCAAAGTCTACTTTTTCATCTATCCACTGACGCAGGAAACTATTAATACTGCCGATCATATTGACGGCATAGTCTATCTCTGCATTGCTCCCCTTCTTGTAGGCGCCTATATTTATAAGGTCTTCCGCCTTTCTGTATCTTGCCATAATCTCACGTAATCTCCGTGCAGAGTTAAGGTGTTGAGGTGAAACAATGTCCATCATAGTCCTGCTGACGCTGTTCAGGATATCAATGGCAGGATAGTGATTATGGGCTGCAAGTTCCCTCGAAAGGACGATATGCCCGTCCAATATTGACCTGACCGCATCTGCAATCGGGTCATTCATGTCGTCTTCCTCGACCAGGACCGCGTAGAGACCTGTTATATTCCCATTACCTGAAGAAGTACCCGCCCGTTCCAGCAGCTTAGGCAGCGCTGAAAATACAGACGGTGTATAACCCTTTGTAGTAGGTGGTTCCCCGACAGCAAGTCCGACCTCTCTGAGGGCGGTTGCAAACCGTGTAACAGAATCCATCATCAGGATAACCTTCCTGCCGCAGTCTCTGAAATACTCTGCAATGGCAGTAGCAATATATGCCCCTCTCATCCTGACAAGCGGAGGCTGGTCAGAGGTTGCCACTACAACCACTGAGCGTGCCAGCCCTTCTTCTTTCAGATCTTTCTCTATAAATTCTTTTACCTCTCTCCCCCTTTCTCCTATAAGGGCTATCACATTGACATCCGCGTCAGTATTCCTTGCTATCATTCCGAGCAGGATACTCTTCCCCACCCCGCTCCCTGAAAATATTCCAAGCCTCTGCCCCTGTCCGCAGGTTAATAGTCCATTTATCGCCTTAATGCCAAGGTCAAGCGGTTTTTCTATACGCTTCCTGTCAAGCGGATTAAGCGGGGAGCTATAGATCGGGTATAAGACATTCCCTGTTATTTCACCTCTGCCATCTATGGGATCACCAAGACCATCTAATATCCTGCCGAGGAGATTCTCCCCTGCATTTACATGGGCCTTGTGCCGTTTTGCCACTATCTTGCTGCCGGGACTAATCCCCCTCGTATCACCAAGCGGCATAAGCTGGATCTTCTCCCCTTTAAAACCTACCACCTCAGCCTCCACAGCCTTAATATCCCCCCTGGGAAATATCTCGCAGAGCTCACCTATGGATGCCCCGGGCCCGTGACCCTCTATGACAATACCCACTATCTGTGTAACCCTCCCATAGACCTTTATAGGGTCAATGTCGTCTATAAGACTGTGATATTTGCCAAGGTCTAACATTATTTATTTAAATCAAAAATCAAATATCAAAAATCAAAATGTAATTTAAAATTCAAAAAGAAACAATCCATTAAACGACTGATTATATTTTTTTACATTTTACATTTTACATTTTACATTGTCATTTTGATTTTTGACTTTTGATATTTGATTTTTTATTTGTCTTTTTGAATTTTGACTTTTGATTTTTGCATTTACCTTCCAACCCTTCTCAACTCCCCCTCCATAACCCTAATCTGTGAGTCAATCCTTGCATCTACATCTCCATGATTGGTCTCTATAAGACACCCGCCTGGTTGTATAGATTCATCAGCCTCAAAGATTATGCTCTTTATGCCGTCAATGCACTGCAGCAGCTCTGATCTGTTTTGATTTAATGTGTCATAATCAACAGGATTAATCCTGATCTTCAGCATTGCACGGTCAGAGGCCCTTTTTATCGCCTCTTTTGCAGCGGCTATCACCGTTTCACGGTTATGCTCTGTGATTTCATATATTATCTTCTTTGCTATCAAACAGGACATATTAACAACGTCCTCTTCTATCTTGCCGTATATCTCCTCTTTTAATCTCTCTATCCCTTCTACAAGGGTCCTCACTATCTTTAATTCACCTTCTATCTCCCTCAGTACCTGCAACCTGCCTGCATTAATGCCATCTGTAAATCCCCTGTTGTATATCTCCTGCTCTCCCTTTCTAACCCCGGCATCGCTGTCTGCTCCGGCCATGGATGAACCACCACGCCTGTCATTATTGACGCGCTTCAGCAGAAAAGGCCTTACAACCTGTGACTTATCTTCTACCTCTGTCTTGATTATCTTCTTGGACATTTACCTCCACCATTCACTGTAAGGTGGGCAATGCCCACCCTACTCCGCATTCCGCATTCCGCAATCCGCACTTACATTACTACCTCTTCTCCACCCTTACCCCCGATAACTATCTTCCCCTCTTCCTCTAATCTCTTTGCAACCTTTAATATTGCCTGTTGAGCCTTTTCTATTTCACTTACCCTGACCGGCCCCTTGGCCTCCATATCGTCCTTTATAGCCTGGCCAGCCCTCTCTGACATATTCTTAAATATCTTTCCCTTTAACTCATCGCCTGTTCCTTTTAATGCAAGGACAAGGTCCTCCTTGCCCACCTCTTTCAATATCTCCTGAATACCCCTGTCATCCACATTCATGAGGTCTTCAAATACGAACATCATCCGGCGTATCTTTTCTGCAAGCTCAGGGCTGTTCTGTTCAATACTGCTCATAATAGCCGACTCACTGCTCCTGTCCATGTGGTTTAATATTGACGCTACCACATCAGTACCGCCTACCTTCTTGTTTACAACACTCCCCCCCATCTGCAGCTCTTTATTCAGCACCTCTTCGATCTCTTTGATTACCCCTGGTGCGATACTCTCTATGGTGGCCATCCTCAGCATAACGTCAGATCTTACGGCCTCAGGCAGCAGGGCGACGACCTGGCTTGCATGATCGGGGTCTAAATGAGCCAGTATAAGGGCAACCGTCTGCGGGTGTTCCCCTCTTATGAGATTGGCAATACCCCGCGGGTCTATCCATCTGAGTGCCTCAAGGCCTCTCTCTTCAGTAGAGATAGCAAGATTTTCCATGATCTTGGCCGCCTTCTCCTGTCCCATAGCCTTCGTAAGCACAGCCTTCAGGTAGTCCTCACCTCCAAAAACAAAACCATCCGGAGATTTGGTAATATCATGGAACTCCTTTACGATGGATTTAACCCTTTCCGGTTCTACCTTGTTTGCCTTTGACAGGTAGTTGCCTATGACACGAATCTCCTTTGCATCCAAGTTTTTCATTACCTCGGATGCCACATCCTCACCCAGGGTCAGCAGCAGGATTGCCGCCTTTTCATAGCCGTTCTGCTTTTCTTCAGCCATATCCTACGGGTCTCCTTAGGGTCACCCCCACCCTATCCCTCCCCCATCAAGGGGGAGGGAATATTACTTCCTACGTAATAGTTCACCGCAGAGACGCAAAGACGCAGAGAAAATTTAGAGAACGATTCGCAATACGCTTGATTCCAATATCTTTTCTGTTATTTGATTAATTTCCATACTCAGCGCCTCTGCGTCTCTGCGGTTAGCTGAACTTTTACCTTCCTACTTCTCGCTCATCCATGACTTGATCAGTTTTGCTGTCTGCTGGGGGTTCTCCCTTGCTATCTTTACAATCTCGTCTCTTGCCTTAACATCTGAGTCCACCTGTAACTGCATCGGGAGGGTCCCGCCTTCCATCTCGCTCACCCTGGGGAAAACTCCTGAACCACCCATGCCACCAGGGAGCATCCCCATTCCAGGGTTAGGCGCAAGGATAGTCTTCATCAAAGGCTTTACTATAAAGAGAAAGACAAGCGCTGCAACCAACAGTGCGGCCACATACTTTATAAACGGTAAGATGGCGGTTATCTGGAATGAGCTCTTTTTTTCCACTTCACCTTCACTGACTGATATATTGGACTCAAATGGTATACTGAGGACCTCAACCTGATCCCCCCTCTCTTCACTATATCCAATCGCCTTTTTTACTATCTCTGTGTATTTGGTAATCTCTTCTTCCGTCCGCGGTATATACTTCCTTGTCTCCTTGCCGTCGGCGCCCTTTGCCGGCTCATAGTTTCCATCTATCAATACAGCGGCAGACAGCCGTTTTATCGTCCCTACGGGCCCTACAATATGGTTTACAGTCTTGTTTATCTCATAATTGATAGTCTCCTGAGCCCTCTTGGACTGAGAAGATGCCCCCCCTTTATCACCAACTGCCTGCGGGTTTTCATTCTTTGCACCCGGAAGATTTGAAACAACGCCAGGGACCCCTGATGCAGAAGCTGACGACCCTGAAGAATTCTCCTGTACCCTCTGCTCACTCCTCACCGCAGCGCTATCCGGGTCATACTTCTCCTCTGTCGTCTCAATCTGTTTGAAGTCTAAAGTGCTTGATACCCGCACAACGGCCTTTCCCGTCCCCACTGCACGCTCCAACATACTCTGCACCCTCTCCTCCATGGACTTCTCAAGTCCCCGCTGATGCTCTGTCTGGTAATTTGTGAGCTGCGTCCCATAGGAGTCATCAGAAGGCCTCGACAGGACATTTCCAAGCGTGTCTACGACGGTAATATTCTCCGCACCAAGACCCTCAACACTGCTCGCCACAAGATGGACCACCCCCTGGACCTGATTTTGTGACAGGGTCCTGCCGCCACGGAGCTTTAACACGACAGATGCCCTCGCCGTATCTTTTTTATCTGAGAATAGCGTCTTTTCAGGTACAGCTAAATGGACCCTTGCATGTTCTACCTCTGCAAGCTGACCTATTGTGCGCGCCAGTTCCCCCTGAAGCGCCCGTTTGTAGTTGAGCTTCTGGACAAAGTCAGTCATCCCTATGGTGGTCCTGTCGAATAACTCAAAACCAACCCCCCCGCCTGACGGTATTCCCTGTCCTGCCAATAATAATCTCAATTCGTACACCTTTTCTCCCGGAACTAATATCGCATTGCCGTCTTTTATCTCATACGGGACTTTCATCTCTCTTAACTTCTCTGTGATTGCCCCGGCATCTTCAGCGGATAGATTGGAGTAGAGGAGATGGTAGACAGGCTGGTTTGCCCATAACATCACCGCTATGACAACGGCAATAGTTGCTGCGATTCCAGCGACTGCCAATATCTTTTGTGCTATTGGAATCGCCGCTAACTTATTCTGTAACTCTGCCGGAGATATAGCCATATTAGATAAAAAATCAAAAATCAAAAATCAAAAATCAAAATGACAAGTTAAAATGTAAAAAGGAGGCTCTTGCAAAAGTCTATGTCATCCCCGAAATCTTCTATCCCCGATAGAAGATTTCGGGGACGGATATGGTTTTTTGTAATAAAACACCAGATTCCCGCTTAAAACATGCGGGAATGACAACCTTTTTATACTTTTGCAAGAGCTTCAAAGGATTAAATATAATCAGTCGTTTAATGAATTGTTTCTTTTTGAATTTTAAATTACATTTTGATTTTTTATCTGTCATTTTGACTTTTGACTTTTGATTTTTGCATTTACTATTACATCTGCGTCCTCATCATCTCCTCATACGCACCAATAATCTTGTTCCTCACCTGCATCATGAGCTGAAATGAGAGGTTTGCCTTCTCTACTGCAATCATAACCTGATGCAGGTTCTGCTCATTGCCTGAGAGCAGCTCCTGCACCGCCTGATCCGCCTCTGCCTGCAATTTATCAACCTTTTCTATTGAATTTTTGAGTGTATCTGCAAAGGAGGTTTTTGCATCATCGTTTTTTGCGACCTCCTTGCTGCCTAATATATTGTGAGAGATATTACCTATCCCTTTTATGCCGATGTCTGACATCTGCTATTACCCTCCCCCTTTCCTTGCAGTAGCGTGGGGGTTTATCCCACACTATTTTGGACAGACCTAAAGGTCTGTCCCTACGTCTCACGTCTCACGTCTCACGTTTTACCTGCCGATCTCCAATGCCTTCTGGGCCATCCCCTTCGCTGCGTTTATTGCCGTTACATTCGCCTCATACGACCGTGAGGCAGACATCATGTTGACCATCTCTTCAAGGAGATTGACATTCGGCAACTGCACATACCCTTCATCATTGGCATCCGGATGCTGCGGGTCATATACAACCTGAAACGGCCTCCTGTCTTCTACTACTCCGCTCACCTTCACACCGCTTGCACCTTTTTCAAGCATGTTGTCAAGGACCTCGGCAAAGACAACGTCTTTTCTCCGGTACGGCCCGCCTTCAGGAGTCCGGGTAGACTGGACATTTGCAAGATTACTTGCAATTATGTTCATGCGGACCCGCTGTGCCTCAAGCCCTGATGAGCTGATACTGAGTATCTTTTCTATATCCATTTTTATCTTCCCTCCCTTATTGCATGTGCTATCATCTTAAATTTCGTGGAGATAATCTGCGCTGCTGCATTATATAAAATAGTATTTTGTGCCATATTCGCCATCTCAAGCTCAACATTAACGCTGTTGTTGTCATAGCCGGACACGCTGTCAGGCCGCGTGACCACCCTCACCCCTGCGCCACCCGCTGAACCGCCTGAGGTGTGGTAGGCGCTGCCCACCCTGCTGTCCATATGTCCGGGGTCAGTCCTCTTAATATCCTCAGCGCCTCCGGTGTTGGAGTGCAAAGTCTCCTGACTTTGCATTTTTGCGACAGCCCTGAGTTCTTCCGCAAAATTGATATCCATGGCCTTATAATCAGGCGTGTCCTGATTCGCAATATTTGATGCAAGCAGTTTATGCCTCTCGCTCATCATATCCAGCGCCCTTGATAAAAATGATACCGTGTTATCGAATATAGAGATGGGCATTGTGATTCAATGCTTACTGCAAAAGAGATACCATAAGATGTGACAATAAAATCATGTTGACTATCAAGCAGTTATGCAATATATAGTCAGGAGTTTCTATTCCGGCCAACAATTCCATAGCCACTTTCTTTCCCCCATGCAGGCAATTTTTGCCATCCTGGGAGGACAGACCTGAAGGTCTGTCCCTACATACTGTATCGCCATAAAGCATCGTATGCCAAGTTAACGCTCAAAAATGCCCAGGTGCAAGGAAGGACTGCGGATTTGCGCCGAGGCTTACTTTTTCGTACGTTGAGGATCAAATCCGCAGTCCTGACGCCGCAGATGGGCATTTTTCAGCGTCAACTATATAAACAATCCGTCTTCCCTGTACTCCTTTAGCTTATTCCTTAAGGTGCGGACACCGATGTTGAGCAGCTTTGCGGCCTTTGTCCTGTTCCAGTCAACCTCCTCCAAGGTCTTCAGGATCAACGCCTTCTCCATTTCGTGTACAGATAGTCCTGCAGCAAGTGTGGCAGGTGTCTTCTGACCACTTCCCCTCACTTCAATCATTATATGACCTGCCAATAAAGTATCCCCATCCACCATAAGGATTGCCCGTTCCACGACATTTTCAAGCTCCCTGATATTCCCCTTCCACTCATGATTCAGCAATGCAGCAACTGCATCTTCAGAGACCTTAGTTACCGTCATTTTATTCCCGCGTCTCTCTCCCTGCTGATGTTTCTTAAGGAAATAGTCCACCAGCAGGGGGATATCTCCCTTCCTCTCCCTCAGGGGCGGAAGCGTCATTGGAAATACATTCAACCTGTAATAGAGGTCTTCCCTGAATCTCCCATCTTCAACCTCTTTTTTCAGAGACTTGTTTGTTGTCGCTATGACCCTGATATTTATAAATACAGGCTCTCTGCCGCCTATAGTATCAACATGCCGCTCCTGAAGGACCCTTAACAGTTTGGCCTGGAGTGGAAGGCTCATCTCCCCCACTTCATCAAGCAGGATGGTGCCGCTGCTGGCCAGGACAAATTTGCCGCTCCTCTTGTTTATAGCCCCTGTGAAGGCCCCTCTTTCATACCCGAAGAGCTCGCTCTCAAGAAGGCCGTCAGGGATGGCCGCACAGTTTATAGCCACGAATGGCCCGTCAGCCCTGTGGCTCTTGTTATGAATAAACTTGGCCAGCATCTCCTTACCGGTCCCGCTCTCACCCTCTATCAATACAGTAACGTCGCTCAACGCAATCTGTTTAGCAGTATTTAAAAGCCTCAGCACCTTGCTGTCATTGGATATAAACTCTGAGACTGGCCTTTTGCCGTCAGTGGCGGGCTTTTTGCTGTCCAGCGCCGTATCAATCCCTTTTTTCACCACCTCTTCCAGTGACTCAATGGAGAAGGGTTTTATAATGTAATCAAAGGCGCCAAGCTTCATGGCATCAACAGCGTTATCTATGGTGCCATAAGCTGTAATAAGGACTATCGGTGTATCCGGAGAATGTTTCTTTATCTCCCTTAATACATGCATCCCGTCACCATGGACCATCCTGATGTCGGAAATAACCATGTCAAAACTCTTTGATGAAAATTTTGACACAGCCTCATCCCCGCTCGACGCGGTATCTATTGTATATCCGCATCTTGACAGGGTCTCACTTAATGCGTATCTCATCTCACGGTCATCATCAGTCAGCAGTATTGACGGGCTCATTCCCTTCCCTCCCTCTTAATGAAAATTAGGGTTCAAGGATTCGAGGGGTCAAGGGTTCAAGTGTAGGTAGAAAATCCCGTGAAATATGTCCGTTATTTTTCTAACTTCTTGATTCTTACTTCTTACTTCTATCTGGACCCCTTGAATCCTTGACCCCTTGAACCCTCACCAACAAAACTTTTCTTAGGTATATTTATAACAAACAGACTCCCCTCGCCTGACTTGCTGTATGCCTTTATGTTCCCGCCATGGGCTGTAATTATATTGTGTACGATCGTCAGCCCTAAACCTGTCCCATTTTCTTTTGTGGTAAAGAATGGATCAAATATCTTCTTTATATCATCAGCCCTTATTCCACTCCCTGTGTCTTTGAGGTATACATCTATAGTCTCACTGTCATCCTTCTCAAAGGCCTTAATGGTCAGAGCGCCGCCTGGGGGCATTGCATGCAGGGAATTTAAAAACAGGTTTACAAACACCTGTCTCATGAGACTCTTGTCACAATATATCTGAATATCGTCTGGAATATCCCTGATTACTTCAATATGGTTTTTCTCAATCATATGAGAAACGACTTCCAGGCATCCGGTTACTACCTCATGGAGGCCGGCTGCATCAAACCTTGGTTTAGGAGAATGTGAGAAATGGAGGAGGTTAGACAAGGCATTGTCTATGTTCTTTACCCCGAATATGATATGGTTCAACAGGTTCTGCTTATCAATATCATTTTTCAGCTCCCTCCTGAGAAGGGATGATATCAGCTCTATGCTGCCCAACGGATTACGTATCTCATGGACGACCCTCGTGATCAGCCACCCCATGGACTGGAGGCGCTCCTCCCTCTCCTGCGTCTCAACCTCGCTTATCTCAGAACACAATGCCGACGTGCGGGATTCGAGCCTCTGGTATGCATCCCCAAGCCTCTCCGATGTCCTGTTGAATATTGAGAATGCCTCTTTGAGTGACTCTATTGTGTCAGGCGTTTGCATCTTTCCCCTATTTTTAAATTTCGTAATAGTTCACCGCAGAGACGCAGAGAAAATTTAGGGTCTACGTAATACGCTTGATTCCATTGTTGCACCAATTATCTTTTCTGTTATTTGATTAATGTCCATACTCAGCGCCTCTGCGTCTCTGCGGTTAGCTGAATTTTTACTATATTTTTAATTCCATATCTTTAAGCCTCCCCTCGGAGAATTGTTTCACAATGCCTTTAGCGCTCCCCTTGAGCATAGAAAATATCTCCTTTGCCTCATCCTTCCTCCCTAATCTTATTAAACAATCTCCCATTATAAGCTGGATTAACACAGTCTCATCCTCTGACTTGCTGTTCTTTACCACTGCAGTGTAGGCATCAAGCGCATCCTGATACCTCCTGATACCAACATATGCATTACCGAGTGAGATATATACCTGTGAAAGTAGGTCGCCTTCCTGTTTGGTCTGCGGGTGTCTGAGCAGATCTGTGAGGATGTTTACACTCTCCTCATGCTGACCTGTCTTTTGCATTATGTCGGCGAGCTTGATATAGATTGCAGGATAACGGTATGGGGCGTCACGCATAACAGAATAAAAGACGTTAGCCGCCTTTTTATATTCCTTCAGGTTGTACAGTCCCTCTCCTATAATAACCCTCGCATCTACTACCCTTTCCCCCTTCGGGTAATCTTCCAAATAACTTCCAATGACCTCCACTGCCTTTCTGTCATCTCCCATACGGGCATATAACCTCCCCGACTCAAACAGCGCCATCTCTTTTTTCCCCCCACTGCGCCCTATTATCATCTGATATATAATGGAGGCGTCGTTATAGAGGAGTAATTTCTCATGTGCCTCTGCAACCATCATAAGGAGTCTTTCGTCTTTCACATGTTCCAATATATTTTTGTAATAGGTCTGGTATAACCTTACGACGCCAAGGTGGTCACTACGCCTAAGCCTTTCTTCCACCTCCCCCCCTATCTTGCCTATAAGATTGTTGAGGGAATATGAAACCTCTTTCCTAAGAGATTCCTCACTCGCGCCGAGCAATTCAGTGTAAACATTAAGGGCCTTCCGGTATTTCCCTTCTGCCTCAAATATCCTGCCCCTGCTGTAACGGGCCTTTAAGATGAGCCCTTCATCACCTGACAGATCTTCGACATCCTTATAATATTTAAGCGCATCCTGATAGAATTTATCTCCTGAATTTGACGATAGTTTCACATCCCCGAGGGCTAACATGCTTACAAAGGCATCCCTGCTCTTGGGAAACAGTTCAAGGACATATGCATAAATCTTCTCTGCAATCCCAGCCCTTCGCTCCAGCATGTATGTATCTCCAACCCTGTTTAGTGCAGCGCCCGCCTCCTTGCCCTTTGGATAGATGTTATAGAAGGTGAGAAAACCCTCTCTTGCTTCTATAAACTCTCCATTCTGGAATTGACATTCACTATAATCAAACAAGAGCTTTGGACTCCCTTTGACATATGCAGGCCATCTCCTCAGCCCCTCGTCATAAAACTTCTTTGCCTCACCAAACTCATGGAGGGACAAAAAGACCTCCCCTGTCCCGAATACCCTCTCTTTCTCCAGCTCCCCAGGATATCTTATGGCAAGTATCTTATACTCTGAAAGGGCCTCATTATAGCTCCCTTCCTCCATATAACTCAGTGCGAGAAGGTATTGCCCCTCGGCTGCATATTCTGTCGCTGAATATTCTTTGATAACCCGCTTAAAGCTCCCACTTGCCTCTGCCAGGAAATTCAGATCACTATATATCTTACCGATTTCAAGAAGTATGACAGGTGCGTATTTTTCTCCCGGATAGTATCTGAGGGCTTTTTGAAATGACTGGAGTGCATCCATAAGCAGCCTGCTGTCTTTCTTTTTATCCGAAAATCCCGCCATTTTATAGTATATGCTTCCGGCATACATGTTGGCAGTTGCCGCAGCATCACTGCCGGGAAATTTCTCTGCCAGCAACCTGAATTGACTCAGGGCAAGGTTATAATCACCTTTTTTATAACTGCCGAGGGCCTCCTTAAACTCAGACGACCCGCTCCCCTGCACGCCCTGCGGCCACTTAATCACTTCCTCTTTCACAGAAAAATCTGCAGGCACTTTATACAGAAGGGCTGCCTCAGTACTATATGCACTGAAAAGGATTAGCAAACAGGCTAAGACTATATTCATATCAATAGTATTTAAAAGCAATACCTGTGCCAGCAATACCATCGTGGGGAGCTTTTCATAACTATTTGATTTTTAATGGAAAGCTGATGCGGCAAACAAAGACTGTGTTTAAATCTTGTCAATAAATTGACGAATGGGGAGTCAAATCCCCCCTTTACTAAAGGGGGGCAAGGGGGGATTATGCATTGATATGGTAATCTATCTTTTTCTTTTTCAGCTTTTCCACAAGTGTGGTGCGGTTTAATGACAACAACTGGGCTGCCTTATTCTTTACACCCTGGGCCTTCTGCAGCGCCTGTAATATCAGATTGTTTTCAAACTCCTCAATTACATCCTTAAGGTTGATACCGCTATCCGGCAGGGAAAGAAATACAGAACTATTCCCCCTTACTGAATTCACAACCTTGTCGGGCAGATCTTGCGGTGTTATTGCACCTTCTCCTTTAAGTATAACCACCCTCTCTATGAGGTTTTCCAATTCCCTGATATTCCCCGGCCAGGCATAATCCAATAATATATTCATTGATTCCGGAGAGAAACCCTCCATCTTTCTCTTTTTTGACCTGCTAAAATTATTTAAAAAATGCTCCATCAATAAAGGTATATCTTCTATCCGCTCTCTTAACGGAGGTATAACTATGGGTATTACATTAAGCCGGTAATACAGATCCTCTCTGAATCTCCCCTCCTCCACCGCCTTCTCAAGATTAATATTAGTGGCGGCTATAATCCTTACATCCACCTTTATGCTCTTTACCCCGCCTACACGCTCAAACTCCCTCTGCTGTAAAACGCGTAAAAGCTTTACCTGAAGGGTGGGGCTCATCTCTCCAATCTCATCGAGGAAGACCGTCCCTCCATCTGCAAGCTCAAAGCGTCCTATACGCGTCGAGCTCGCGCCTGTGAAAGCGCCCTTTTCATGACCGAAAAGCTCGCTCTCCAAAAGACTTTCCGGTATAGCGCCGCAATTTATCGGTATCAAGGGCTTATTCCTGCGCAGACTGTTGTAATGGATAGTCCTTGCAACCAGCTCCTTTCCTGTGCCACTCTCGCCAAGTATAAGAATAGTGCTATCCGTCTCTGCCACCTTTTCGATAAGGGTACAGACTTTCTTAATCCCTTCACTGACGCCTATCATATTCTCATAGCTATACCGGCCCTCGAGGTGCCTCCTGAGTTGCACATTCTCGACTTTCAGCCTCTGGAACTCGAGGACCCTCTTGATAAGCATCAATATTTCAGTGCCGTTAAACGGTTTCATGACATAATCAAAGGCGCCTGCCTTTATAGCATCTACTGCCGTAGTTACTGTTGCATATCCTGTTATAATGATACATTGAACATCTGCATCTATATTTTTTATATTCTTTATGATCTCTATCCCATCCATCTGCGGGAGCATCAGATCCGTTATTACAATATTATACTTTTCCCTGCTTACCTCTTCTATGGCGGACGGACCATCTGCTACTGCTGTTACCGCATACTCATTCACTGTAAGCAGGGTTGTCATTGTCTCCCTTATATCGGGGTCGTCATCAACGATGAGGATGCGGTGGGATTTCATCGCCTATGATGTTACAAAATTTTGACATCACTGTCAACTTTTTTCTAATTGAGGCTCTTGCAAAAGTCTATGTCATCCCCGAAATCTTCTATCGGGGATATGATTTTCTGTAATAAAACACTAGATTCCCGCTAAAACCATGCGGGAATGACAACATTTTTATACTTTTGCAAGAGCCTCTAATTGACATATTTTAACCCGATATGATAGAACAGATGCTGATGAAGAAAGAGAATATTATAAGCGCCCCTCCTTCTGTATCCCTCAAGGATTACATAGAAAAAAGGCTGCACGATTTCATTAAGAGATTCAAGGCGTCTGAGGGATCAAATCTATACCACACCCTGCTGCGTGAGATCGAAAAACCCCTTTTCACGATGGTGTTGAAAGAGACAAAGGGTAATCAGATTCAGGCTGCACACATTCTTGGATTAAACAGAAACACCCTCAGGAAAAAGATAAAGGAATTAAACATTCCCCTTGACAACCTCAAATAAAGTCTGTTAGCCTATCCTATATTTTTTGTAACTACTCAGCATATTGAATAACTTAATGATAATGAATAACACTAAACAAAAAATGAAAAATGTTTAAGTGTTTTTTTGCGTCTCTTTTAGTTCTTTGAGGCAAATTTTCATTATTCATTTCTTGTTATATGTTTTTTTATTTTCTTGAGGATTAAAAATAACACCTGAGTAGTTACAATTTTTTTATCTAAGTGGAGGTCTTTTATGACAAAGGCAGAATTAATAGATAAGATCGCCATTTCTTCCGGAATAAGCCGGACGGCAGCAAACAAGGCACTGAATGCCACCCTTGACAATATCACAAGGGCATTACAGAAAGGGCAAAAGGTCACATTAATAGGGTTCGGGACTTTCGCAGTACAGCAAAGAAAGGCACGCACCGGGCGTAATCCCAAGACCGGAGAAGAGATCAAAATCGCGGCAGGCAAGATCCCGAGGTTCACAGCGGGTAAGGCGCTAAAAAGCGCCATCAAGTAGCGCCGTCATTTATTACGTTCGTATTAAGTAATAGATACCATTCACCATTCACCATTCACCATTCACCATTAATACTAATACCGCATTGCAATTCATGCAGAGATACCCCTCACCCTCCACCATCCTGCAATGCTCTGAAATATACCTTATCTCATAGACCATACCGCACTTTGCACATGTGATCTGGTGTCTCAATGGAGACTCGCTGTTGTCTGTCTCTATGCCTTCAGGCTTATCCACGTCTGACACCATATCCTCCTCTTTCACCTGAAAATCCCTTTCAAATCCCCCCTTACCCCATAATCCCCCTAAATCCCCCTTTAAAAAAGGGGGACTTTCCCCCCCCCTTTTCTAAAGGGGGGATGGGGGGGATTATTTTCATCATCCTTTGAGAGCCTCTGGCTCATGGCGGTTCACCTGAAAATCCCCCCTCACCCTTCCCCTCTCCCCTCAGGGGAGAGGGCAGGGGTGAGGGGTTTTCATCCCCCCTTGTGAGTATTAAGGATTTGTTCAACAAGGTTCGTGGAGTATTTACCTGATCTGAATTCCACGGTTCGGAGGACCTTTTTATGGAATGGGATGGTGGTCTTTATCCCCTCTATCACATACTCGTCAAGGGCCATGCACATCTTGGATATCGCCTCTTCCCTGTCTGCACCGTGGACTATAAGTTTGGCAATTACAGAATCATAGTATGGCGGGACTGTATAACCGGAGTAAGCCGCTGAATCCACCCTCACGCCAGGCCCGCCTGGTGCGCAGTAAGCAGTAATATAGCCCGGTGACGGAATAAATCTCTCGGAATCTTCAGCATTGATCCTGCACTCAATACTGTGCCCCCTGAACCGTATATCCTTTTGCGAATGCCGCAGAGACTCCCCCGCCGCTATCCTGATCTGCTCTTTTATCAAGTCTACACCTGTTATCATCTCTGTTATGGGGTGCTCTACCTGTATACGTGTATTCATCTCCATGAAGTAGAAGTTGTTCTGGTCATCAATAAGAAATTCAATCGTACCTGCACTCTTGTAGCCTACAAACTTTGCGGCTTTTACTGCCAACTCACCCATCTTCTTCCTCATCTTTTCGTCAACAACAGGAGACGGAGCCTCTTCTACAAGCTTCTGGTGCCGCCGCTGTATGGAGCAGTCTCTCTCTCCCAGATATATAACATTCCCTGATTTGTCAGCCAGTATCTGCACCTCTATATGTTTTGGGTTATAGAAGAACTTTTCGATATATACCTCATCACTGCCGAATGATGCCTTTGCCTCTGCCTGGGCCATAAGGAAGGTGTTTGCTAATTCCTGCTCCTTGTGCACCACACGCATCCCCCTGCCGCCGCCGCCTGCACAGGCCTTTATTATTACAGGAAATCCTGTCTCTTTTGCCACATCAAGGGCCTCTTTTTCTGAAGAGACTATCCCCCTGCTCCCTGGCATTATAGGGACGCCGCATTTGATCATGGTTTCTTTAGCCTTCGCCTTGTCACCCATAAGGGCTATATTATCCGGTGTAGGGCCTATAAAAATAATGCCGGTAGCCTCGCAAGCCTCTGCAAAATGGGCATTCTCGGCAAGGAAACCATAACCGGGGTGTATCGCCTCGGCATCAGTAATCTCAGCGGCGCTGAGTATGTTAGGTATATTCCTGTAGCTTGATGCACTATCGGCAGGTCCTACGCATACACGCTCATCAGCAAATCTGACATGGAGTGATGATTCATCAGCCTGCGAATAGACAGCAACACTCTTTATACCAAGTTCCCTGCATGCGCGTATCACCCGCAGGGCTATCTCGCCACGGTTAGCTATTAGAATTTTGTGAAACATAATAAATTAGGATTCAAGGGGTCGAGGATTCGAGGGGTCAAGTGGTAAAGGAAACATAAGATCAAGGCACTCACCGAATTGAGTACTTCACTTGAATCCTCGACCCCTATTTATATTTTTCACGCTGGTTCTATCTTAAACAGTGCCTCACCATACTCCACAGGCTGAGCATCTTCGACCATTATCTCTACAACCTTCCCCCCTACCTCTGATTCTATCTCATTCATCAGCTTCATAGCCTCGACTATACACAGTATCTGTCCTTTCTTTACAGTGTCACCCACATTGACATATGACTCTGCCCCAGGGGTAGCAGACCGGTAGAATGTACCAACAATAGGGGAACGGACAGCATGGTATTTATCTATCACCTCAGTGGAAATAGCCGTAACACCTCTGTTAACGGGGATAGATGGGAGGTTAGTAGATACTGTCTCCTGTATTTTCCTGAGGCTGTATGATGTGCTATTTGATGACTTTTTTATCCTGACACGGACCCCGTCTTTTTCGACTTCAAGATCAGAGATATCTGTGTCCTTTAAAAAGTCGACAAGCTCTTTAATATAACCAAGGTCTATCCACGGTTTTTTATCTTTCATCTTACCCTTTCAATAAATTCCCCTGTACGGGTGTCAACCTTTATAATATCCCCCTCATTCAGATATAGCGGGACCTTTACTGCTGCGCCTGTCTCAAGGACTGCCGGCTTTGCCCCGCCTGTAGCAGTATCACCCCTTTTGCCGGGCTCTGTCTTAACAATCACAAGCTCGACAGACAATGGGAGGTCTATCCCGATTGGATTCTCATCAAAATATAAAATATTCAGAACCATATTTTCCTTGAGATAGTTTTTACTCTCTCCAAGCTGTTCCTCGCGCAGAAATAACTGCTCATATGTATTGATATCCATGAACCAGTATTGCCCTTCGGCGCAATAAAGGTATTGAACCTCCTTCTCTTCTAAATTCGGCTCATCAAGCTTCTCAGCCACCCTGAATGTACGCTCAAGGATACTGCCGCTTTTAAGGCTCTTTAATTTGGTCCTGCAGAATGCCCCGCCCTTTCCAGGCTTTACATGCTGCGCATCTACGACTATATATGGTTCGCCGTCCAATTCTACCTTGTGTCCACCCCTCAGATCACCTACGGTTATCAAAGTCGGAACCTCCTTTTTGGACAGACCTAAAGGTCTGTCCCTACGTCTCACTTCTCACGTCTCACTATTTCAACTGCAGCCCTCAACCCCAACAGATAGCTGTTTATTCCAAACCCTGAAATCTGTCCAACAGCAACCGGAGAGATATACGAGTAATGACGGAATTCCTCCCTGCTGTATACATTTGACATATGCACCTCCACAGTCGGCACAGATGCGGCCGCTACCGCATCACGGATTGCAACACTTGTGTGAGTATAACCTCCGGGATTTATCACAACGGCATCGTATCTGCCGGCTGCATCCTGTATCCTGTCTATAATTGCCCCTTCAGAATTTGACTGAAAGATTGTAACCTCCACACAAAGCTCTTCTGCAATCCCTCTGACTGCCTCGTTTATCTCGTCAAGGGTTGCAGTCCCATAGACCCCTGTCTCCCTCTTTCCGAGCATGTTCAGGTTCGGACCATGGATAATCAGTATCTTTTCCACTCATTACCTCTTCTACAGCCGACCATAAAGGTCGGCGCTACTGCTTAATTGCAAAATTAAACGATATAAAATAGTTGTCATCCCCGAATGCTTTTATCGGGGATATGGCTTATAAACCAGATTCCCGATAAAACACTTCGGGAATGACATAATAACTAATACTTTTACAAGTAAGCGCTACCTCCTGTTTTTATGTACACTGGCAAGAAAATCACCGAGACGCTCTATCTGCCTTTTTCTCCTGTGCCTGTCTGTCAAATCAGCCAATTTACTCATTACCGACTCCTTACCAGGCTCTCTCTCCAGAATACGCCTGTAGATATCTGCCCCCTTATCTATCTCTCCCTGTGCAACATACAGATCCCCCATGGTTTCTGTAGCAAGTTCGTCGATGACATCCATAGGCACATCAGGCACATCCGCAGGCTTTGCATCTTTTTCACCTGAAAATACCCTTCGTGGGGGCCCCCCCCCCCCCCCC
>JACRGZ010000038.1 GCA_016234155.1 Nitrospirota bacterium
GCTTTGTCGGTAGGCTTCATGGCTTCGGTTTCCCTAACCACGCTACCCAAGCTATATGGTTTGTGACCTTTTACCATAAGAGGACTTTCACCTCATAATAAGGGTTGAGCTTTACTCTTGGCACACAGCCCCTGGCTCATGTGTGTTCTACAAAAATAGTCGGTACTAAATAAGGATTTTCGTGTGCCGTTTCGTATACCTTGCATGTCTGGCATGTCCTCTGGTTATTAGCACAACATTCAGGGAACTTATCTAAGGACCAGCACGCTGACTTATTTTCTTTATATACCTCGCAACTGTTTCTCTGTTTTGCAGGGCATTTAAGGACCTTCCAGCACGGTGTTGTGAAAAGGAGTCTGCGGATTCCCTCGTAATTTAATCCTTCTTTATGGATGAGGTGCCATATATGCATAATCCATTTCAGTTCAGCCTGTGTGAAGAGCCGGTGGTTGTTCTGTGAATCCCTGTGTGTGCGGAGCAGTCCCTGACGTTCATATTCGCGTATGGTTCCAGGCGAGACATCTGTAAGTTTGGATGCCACGCGTATCGTATAGACCGGCTGTATTTCAGGTTCGTGTGACATAAATTGCAAAGATGTTATCGGTGAAGGTGAAACAGACTTTAGATGATTGCAGCAAGATAAATTGCCGGTATTGCAAGCAGATATATTGCGACGTTTGTCATAACGTAATCCCCCCCCTTTAGAAAACGTAATCCCCCCTAACCCCCCTTTAGAAAAGGGGGGAAGGGGGGATTTGAGGTAGGCAATATTGGTTCTGTACCCTCGGCAAAATATTCCTCTTTTTGAAATCTGAAATATGAAATTCCAGAACTGGAATTAATCATCAAATGAGCCTGTTGCCAAATACCAAATCTGACAAAAAAAATCATGCTGAACTTGTTTCAGCATCTAATGAAATCAATAAGTTACGAGACCCTGAAACAAGTTCAGGGTGACACGTTCTGGTGTGTGCTACAGGCTCAAATATCAAGGGCATATCTGATTTGATTTCTCTGGACTGACAGATGGCACAGGTATTGCTTTACATGGAACTTTAGTTTTTCCTTTTCTCTCTTTCTTCCCCTCTCTCCATCCGGGGAGAGGGGAACCTAAAGGTATAGGAGGCATAGTGAATAAAGGTATTTATCCTGCACTCTCCGGAGGCATTGCCTATGAAAAGATGATTACCGTCATCTCCAATAATGTTGCCAATATCAATACTTCAGGGTATAAGGCTGACAGGCCTGTCTTTAAAGTAGACATGCCTTCAGCAGCGCTGGACGGGAATAATCCCCCTCCCACCCCCTTTTCTAAAGGGGGGCAAGGGGGGATTATAGGGGGATTAGATGACAAATTCTATACAGAGATAGACAGTCTGTTTACAGATTTCAGCGCCGGGGTAATAAAGCAGACGGGTAACCCCCTGGACTTAGCAATTGAGGGGGATGGTTTTTTTGTAATAGATTCCCCTGATGGGCCACGCTATACAAGAAGCGGCAACTTTACCCTCGATGCCTCTAATATGCTTACAACTGTGGATGGGGACATGGTTTCAGGCGATAACGGCCCCATTATTTTAGAGCAGGGGCGGATCACCATTGATTCAGAGGGGAGGGTATCGGTCAATGGGAGTGAGGTAAACAGGATAAGGATTGTAGACTTTGACAGGCCGTATAATCTTGAGAAGGATCAGGGTAATATGTTTGCCGGTCTCGGAGAAAGAACGGCGGAAGGGTATAAGATTTTGCAGGGGGCTATTGAGCTGTCTAATGTGAATTCTGTCAAGGAGATGGCATCAATGATCACTGTTTTAAGGGGGTATGAATCATATCAGAAGGTGATGACCACACTGGATGAGACATCAGCGAAGGCTAACGAAGTGGGGAGGGTGTAATGGATAAAAATCAAAAATCAAACGACCCACTTCGTGGGTACCCCGAAATCAAAATGACAATTCAAAATGCAAAAAGAATTGTAACTACTCAGCAGGTGTTATTTTTGATCCTCAAGAAAATGAAAAACATATAACAAGAAATGAATAATGAAAATTTGCCTCAAAGAACTGAAAGAGACACATGTTACATTACAAATTATCCGAAGAAAACCTCAAACACTTAAACATTTTCCATTTTTTGTTTAGTGTTATTCATTATCATTAAGAGGCTCTTGCAAAAGTATAAAAATGTTGACATTCCCGCATGATTTAAGCGGGAATATAGTGTTTTATTACATAAAATCATATCCCCGATAGAAGATTTCGGGGATGACATAGACTTTTGCAAGAGCCTCATTAAGTTATTCAATATGCTGAGTAGTAGGGTGGGCATTGCCCACCAAAAGGAGGGGCATAAAAAATGATGCGTTCACTGTATATTTCAGCAACTGGGATGGAGGCGCAGCAGCTCAATATAGATATTATCTCTAACAACCTTGCAAATGTTAATACTGCAGGATTCAAGAAGAGCAGGGGGGATTTTCAGGATCTGCTGTACCAGACTATGAGGATGGCAGGTGCGCCGTCCGGTTCAGGCACACAGGTGCCTGCCGGTATCCAGATGGGGTCGGGCGTACGTCCTGCCTCTGTCCAGAGGATATTTACACAGGGTGATTTTCAGAACACACAGAATTCACTTGACCTTGCAATAGAGGGGGATGGTTTTTTTCAGATTGTAATGCCTGATGGGACAGCGGCGTATACAAGGGCAGGATCATTCAAGAAAGACAGCTCCGGCAGGGTAGTAACATCAGATGGTTTTACAGTTGAACCTTCTATTACTATTCCGGCTGATGCACTTAATGTTACTATCAGTGCAAACGGCACGGTATCCATACTCCAGGCAGGTAATCCGGTGCCGACAGAGATAGGGACAATACAACTCACAAGGTTTTCAAATCCGTCTGGGCTGAATTCCATCGGCAGAAACCTCTTCCTTCCGACAGCGGCATCCGGGGAGGCTATTGCCGGCACACCCGGGGAGACAGGGTTCGGGACAATTGCACAGGGCTTTATTGAGGCATCGAATGTCAATATTGCTGAAGAGCTTGTAAACATGATTATAGGCCAGAGGGCATATGAGATTAACTCGAAGGCGATACAGACTGCAGATGAGATGATGCGGACGGCGAATGAGGTGAAGAGGTAAGACCACCCCCACCCTATCCCTCCCCCGATACCCGATCATGGGGGGAGGGAAAAAGGGAGGGGGCACAGGGCATTTTCAGATGAAAAGAATATATATCACAGCATTGATTCTTATAGGGATGATGATAACGCTGTCTATTCCTGCCCCGGTCTATTCTGGTCAGGCCGTAGGGTGGGCGCCCCCCACCGAAAAGGCCTTAGTTCAAGATGCATCGAGGATACTGTCCGCATCAGACGCAGAAAAGATAATAAAAGAATATGTAGTTAAACATACACCGTGGGATGAGGATAGGATAAAGGTAAAGAATATATCAATCCCCAATAGGGTTATCCTTTCTTCTGAGTGGGACTATCAGATAACCCCTGCCCCAAGAGCGCCGATGATTGGCAGGACGGCATTTTTACTGGATATTATATCAGCCGGAAAGGTTGCACAATCATCCTGGGTGAGCGCTGATATAGAGATAGAGGTAGACGTAGTCCTGACATCACGGTCACTTAAAGGCCGTCAGGTAATAACGGAAGATGACATCTATGTCGGGAAAAAAGACCTGTCTGATCTCCCTGCCGGATATATTTATGATGTAAAGAATATTGCAGGCAAGAGGGTGAAACGATTTCTAAGCGCAAACACACCACTTACAGAAGATATTCTGGAAGACCCTCCGATGTTTAAACGTGGTGACAAGGTCTTTATTGTAGCTGAGTCTGAGACATTAAAGGTGACTGCAATGGGTGTAGCCGGTGAGGATGGATACCGGGGAAAACAGGTTAAGGTGACTAATCTACAGTCAAAGAAGGAAGTGTTCGCTGATGTTGTGGATGGCGGGACAGTAAGTGTCAGGTGGTGAGGCTATTTCCAGATGAAATATATTTTGATTGTTACACTATTTATTTTCTCTACAGGTTCTGCTCTGGTTATGGCAGAAGGGGAAGATGGTTCCCTGTGGTCTGAGGAGAGACCCCACTCATTTCTCTTCAGTGATTTTAAGGCGGGCAGGGTTGGTGATGTGGTTACTATACGCATAGTTGAGAGTTCGCAGGGGAATAAGAATGCGTCTACAAAGACAGAGAAGGACTCGAGCATATCTGCATCGTTATCCGCATTCTTCGGGATGTCTGATAATAAATTATCCCAGGGATCTCTCGGTGCAGAGACCAGTGAGAAACATGACGGCTCAGGTTCTACGTCAAGGAGCAGCCAGCTAACGGCAGTTATAACGGCGAAGGTTATGGATGTGCTGCCAAACGGGAACCTTATGATAGACGGGAGACGTGAGGTGATAGTAAATAACGAGACCCAGATCATATCAATCAATGGAATTATAAGGCCTGAGGATATAGGCCCTAACAATACTATACTTTCTACTTATATAGCAGATGCCAAGGTTACATATACCGGGGAAGGTGTAATATCCGACAAACAGCGTGTTGGATGGTTTGTGAGGTTGATGGATGCGCTATGGCCCTTTTAGGGGAGTATGGAGTGCAACTACTCCAGTCGTTGCATGCAAAATCTGGAGATTTTGCACTCCAGAAGCTTCGCATTTTCAGATGAAAATATTAAATAAGATAATGAGGCTCTTGCAAAAGTCTATGTCATCCCCGAAATCTTCTATCGGGGATATGATTTTCTGTAATAATACAATAGATTCCCGCTTAAAACATGCGGGAATGACAGAATTATTAGACTTTTGCAAGAGCCTCATAATAGCAACAATATTGACATTATCAATAGTATTTGTATTTGCGTCACCACTGTATGCGGTTCGTGTGAAAGACATCGCTACGGTGGGAGGGGTGAGGGATAATCAGTTAGTCGGCTATGGATTAGTAATAGGGTTAAATGGTACTGGGGATAAAAAGGGCACATGGTTTACCATCCGGAGCGTCACATCCATGCTGACAAAGATGGGGATATCCATAGACCCATCCCTTGTAAGTGTGAAAAATGTAGCGGCTGTGATTGTCACGGCAAAACTTCCGCCTTTTGCCAGGAAGGGGAATAAGATAGATGTGATTATCTCTTCAATAGGCGATGCAACAAGCCTTCAGGGAGGAACGCTTCTCCTTACGCCGCTCAAAGGGCCCAATCAGGCTGTTTATGCCGTAGCACAGGGGCCTGTATCGCTCGGTGGATACATCGGGGGCGGAGGGGGGGATACTGTTCAGAAAAACCATGCGACAGTAGGCAGGATAGCAGGCGGGGCAATAGTGGAGCGTGAAGTTGAGATGAGCATTAACGACAGGAAGGATGTCACTATCTCACTTCGCAATCAGGATTTCAGTACAGCGGTGCGTCTATCTGAAGCGATAAATCACTCACTACAACAGAAGATAGCCTATCCGGAGGATTCAGGAACGGTTGTGATGTCCATACCTTCTGAATATCAGAATAGGGCGGTAGAGCTTATCGCCGTTGTAGAAAATCTTGATGTGCAGGTTGATGCCGCCGCAAAGGTTGTCCTGAATGAGAGGACAGGCACTGTTGTCATGGGTGAGAATGTTCGTATATCTACTGTGGCTATTTCCCATGGGAACCTGACAATCCAGGTTAAAACACAGATAGAGGTATCACAGCCCGGTGCGTTCTCAAAAGGAGAGACTGTAGTTGTCCCCCAGAAAGATGTGTCTGTTGAGGAACCGCAGGCAAGGTTGATGGTGCTTCAGTCGGGCGTTACCGTTGATGAGGTTGTCAGGGCGCTTAATTCAGTGGGTGTGACGCCGAGAGACCTCATTGCAATACTGCAGGCTATTAAAGTGGCAGGGGCATTGCAGGCAGAGCTGGAGATTATTTAAGTGTTACAGGTAGCGCCGACAAATCCCCCCTCACCCCATAATCCCCCCATCCCCCCTTTAGAAAAGGGGGGTAAGTCCCCCTTTGATAAAGGGGTGGAAGTAAAGGAAAGAGGGGAGATTAATGATATTGAGAAGGCTGCAAAGGAATTTGAGTCTTTTTTTGTCTATTACCTCTTAAAAGTGATGCGTGAATCAATACCAAAGAGTGGTCTATTGAATCCGGGAGTCGGCGGAGAAATCTATACCTCTATCATGGATGAGAAGGTCGCCGAAGGGATTGCAAATCAAGGAGGATTAGGGCTTGCACAGCTTTTGATAAAACAGATGACAGGGCGTCAGGCAGATAAAAAA
>JACRGZ010000041.1 GCA_016234155.1 Nitrospirota bacterium
AAGTATACCGTACCAAGCTTGTAATGTTTCACCTGAAAATAGCCTCTCAAATCCCCCCTTACCCCATAATCCCCCTAAATCCCCCTTTAAAAAAGGGGGACTTTTACCCATAATCCCCCCATCCCCCCTTTAGAAAAGGGGGGTAAGTCCCCCTTTTCTAAAGGGGGGGAACTAATTTCCCCCTTTGAAAAAGGGGGATTAAGGGGGATTTTCATAATCCTTTGTGAGCCATGGCTCATGACGGTTCACCTGAAGATAATTATAAACCAAATGCCGCCATGGGGCAAAGCGAGTCCTGTTATATATGCACATTTAACAGTGTAGTTTTTCTTCGTCCTGCACATCTGTATGTGCAATTAAGCGTTGTATCCAGACCTCCATTGTTAGCACGTCATAAACTATTATCTTTAGAAAACAGAGAGTTGCACATAACAAAAAGGACAAACATCTTTCTGGCACTGTAGTTGCTCAATATCATTCATAAAAATCAATGAAAGGAGGTGATGATATGATAAAAGGTTTATTAACTGTAAGCTGTCTGCTTCTGTTATTGGGCATCTCCAGTATTCAACCGTACGTACTGAGGGCTGAAAATTCAGAGGGTCTGCAAAAGGGTAACACAGCGGTTATAAATATCAATACAGCCTCAGCGGAAGAGATAGCAACTATTCCAGGACTCGGGGAGAGAAAATCAGAGGCAATTGTAAAGTTCAGGGAAAAGCATGGCGCTTTTGCAAGGGTTGAGGATTTGAAGAAGATAGACGGAATTGGGGATAAACTATTCGAGAAGATACGCCCCTATGTTATCGTAAAGGCCGATAACACACTGAAACCACGGCAGAAATAATGTTGGATACGATTGAAAAGGAGTGCACGATGTATATTGATGATACTTATCTCAGGCGGTATATCAGGAACCTATGCATGAAGATAAAACAGAGGCAGAGCCCCAGCCTCCATTGTTTGTTCAGATACAAAGATGATATAGGCAATACAGGTGATGTAAGGGAGTCAGACTCATATCCATCTCCGTATGTAACCCCATACATATCACCATACATATCACCACATATATCACCACATATATCAAGTGATGAGCCGTATGAGTCCCAGAGGATCAGACAGTTACAGTCCAGGTATCTTGGCACAATAACAAGGTTCTCCATGTTGGTCGAGATGAGAGACCCTCTGGCTGCCGGTCATACTGTGCGGCTTGCAAGATATGCAGTTGCCGTTGCAAATGCCCTCTGCTGGCGGCGGGAGAAGGTAGAGGAGCTGGAGATAGGGGCGCATCTCCATGACATAGGCAAGGTATGTATTACAGAGACGATATTAAACAAGGGTGAGAAATTGAATACAAAAGAATTCAGGCAGATACAAAGGCACGCAAGGATTGGGGCAGGTATGCTCATGAAGATAGATTTCTTAAGGCCGATAATCCCCCACGTCCTGTACCATCATGAGCGGTATGACGGTACAGGTTATCCCTTCAGGTTGGCGGGGAAGGATATACCTGTAGAAGGGAGGATCCTGGCAGTGGTGGATACCTTCGATGCGCTGATTAATCCCAGGCCTTACCGGAAGGCCATGTCAAGGGATATGGCAATCGCCGAGTTAAGAAGGCAGACAGGGCGTCAACTCGATCCTGATGTGGCAGATTTATTTATAGAGCTGTTACACAAAGGGGCGATTACGGTATAACAGAGGACTGCCCTGCCTTTCTTACAGTCATGACAGGGCATGGGGAGTTTCTTATAACCTTCTCTGCTTCACTCCCGAGGAGCAGGCGCTCAACACCTGTGCGGCCATGAGTAGCCATAACGATCAGGTCAACCTGCTCTCTCTTGGCATACCCTATGATCTCTGCAGAGGGTCTGCCTGACAGCATGATACCTTCAATATCAAGGCCGGCTCTTTTCATGGAGGCCACAACATCATCGAGTAACCTCTTTGCAGTGGCCTCCATTTCCCTGAATTGTGCGCCGTAGTCAATACCAAAATCAGCGGCATAGGTAAAGGGTTCCACCACATGCACCACATATATCTTGCTGCTGTACTTTTTGGCTATTGAGACTGCATACCGGCCGGCATACTCTGCGGAGTCTGAGAAGTCGGTCGGGAACAGGATCTTAGCAAACAGTACCATGAAATAAAGGCTAAATTATTTACAAAAGTTTGTCAACAGAAATAAACCGGCTTTTGTAGGGTGGGCATTGCCCACCCTACAGGCTGAACTCTGCAGGAGGATATACAGATGCGGTGGGTTTCAAAGATATTGTCTTGTCTTTCAATAACTATAGCCTGTTTTTATGCATCACTGTGTCAAGGCCAGATAATCAATGGAGACTTCGGCTCTGGATTGGACGGATGGGAGACGAATGGCAATGTCAGTGTTGAGGAAGGGGCTGCCATACTCCGTACAAACGGTATTAATGGCATATATGAGACCTCACTTTCAACAGACTTCATTGTAACAGGTGATAGACTTACCTTTAGATACTATTTTGACATAATTGGAGCTGATGAAAAAAAGTATCCATATTTTCCATCTTTCGGTCCTGATTTTTTTCAGATAAGCCTGTATGTTGATGAGCAGCGTTATTTTGATAAAACCCTTGCATGGGAGCCTACCGGCGGCTTTATCCCGGTTTCTATCAATATCTCTTCAGAAAGTCCCTCTTCTATTGTACCAGGAATGGTAGCGACATTAAGCTTTTTGTTATTTGATGAAGACGATGAGCATCGTTCAATTGCAGCCATAGATGATGTATCTGATCCGGCTAATCCTGTGCCGGAACCGGGCACATTAATCCTCCTTGGGGGCGGGCTCTTAGGGCTTTTTACCTTCAGCAGATACAGGTGTGTTCTAAAGGCATCTCTGTTTATTGCAATTTTATCTGTATGCATAATCAGCAGCTCTGATCTCGCACATGGAGAGTTGGTTGCGCAAAACGTTGATGATATGACCACCCTTGAATTTACATCACCACTTTTTAACACAAGGACTAACACCCTTACTCTTAATATGGCAGCTACGAATATTTCAGATACCTCTATCTTTACCCCTTTAAAGATCATAATTACCGGGATAAGTACCCCTGATGTGACAGTTTCAAACCCTGATGGATATACCCCTGAAGGCCTGCCATATTTTGACCTGACCCCTTATATCGCTGATAAAGAGCTTTCACCGGGAGAAAAGACACCTTCAGTCAAGATAGCCTTCTATAATCCAAAGAGGGTCAAGTTCCGCTGGGATCAGGATGTCTTAGCCTTTATTGATGTATACACAGAACTTGGCCCTGTGATTGAAAACATATGTCTTGTGCCTGGCGAGTCTTTTCCTCAGTGTGAGTACTATTATTATGACTTTGGGACAGAGGACCCTGAGTTTGACAGGCTTCTCGAGAGGCCATTACCGGAGATGTATAGATATGAGCGGGTGAGGGTATATGCGTATGATTATGAAGAGCGTCCTATCAGTGTAACAATAAATGGCATTGAGGCTGCTTATTACGAAAAGGGATTTTACTATTACGGTGATCTCGTCTTACAGGACGGTCTTAACACAATATCTATAGTGGTAACAAATGATGCAGGTATTAGTATAAGCAGAGATATAACCCTCAATATCGATACAATCCCTCCTTTAATAAATATATTACAACCATCAAATGGCGAAATTGTTACATCGTCAGGGCAGGTAATAAATGGGACGGTGGATGATATAGAGATTAGCAAGATCACGCTGATAAAGGATTTCATATACTGGGAAGAGTTTCCTGTCCTGAATGGTTCATTTAGTGCAAAAGTAAATCTCTCACCGGGACATAATGATATCACCATCGCAGCATCTGATCTTGCGGGCAATTCCACGAGGTCTAACATGGATATACTTTACGTATATTCAGTGATTGGTGATATTACAGGCCGTATAACAAGCAGTGTACTCGGCCTTCCTGTTGAAGGCGCTGCTGTTACAGATGTTTCTGGGAATATTAGTGGAGACCCTAATGCGGTGCTGAGTGATCTGGATGGGGGATATAAGATTGAGGATGTAAGAAGTGGTGATATAACACTACTTGTAGAGAAAGGCGGATACAATCCACGGCAATCAAACCTCTTCGCTTACGGAGGGACTACGCCGACGATCAGGGACATAGCCCTTACGCCGGTTAACACCCCTGATACATTTACCCTTACAGGCCAGGTAAAGAATACAGGCGGCCTGCCAATACGAGGTGCCAAAATAATTATAGAGGGCACATCATTAACATCTACTTCAGATTATAACGGTATTTACCTGATCCCCGGGATACCACGGAACTCATTTATTATAGGGGCCTCACGAAATGGATACGAGGCTGTGAGCATCAATGTGAATACAGGCGTCTATAGCAGCAAGACTACAATCCTTGTCTATGACTTTATCCTGAAGGATATCCCCTGCTTCATTGGCATTACCTCACCGGCAGATGGAGAATATGTCCCGGGAGATGGTCTATTAGTTACCGGCCTTGTCAGGTGTGGAGACAGGGAGGCGGGGGTTCGTGTAAATGGTGTCCTTGCACAGGTGTATAAAGGTTATTTTGCTGCAAATGATGTCCCGATGTCAGAGGTGATGAACACAATAACAGCAGAGATGATTGATCAGTCTGGGACAATAGCTGCTGACTCAATAGCTGTTACTTTGCAGCAAGTAGATACCGCTGAACCGCTTATACATGCGCAGGAGGCGGGTATAGTGCCAATAGAATTATCAGTTGACATAGAAGAACCTTATGGCATTTCATTCACGGAATATAGCCTTCAGATAAGCGGTCCTGCGGCTGCAGAGTCAATATCAGAAGACCCTTTGCATTACAATATTTCGATAAATGAGCCTGGGATTTATATCCTTACATTCAGTGCGGCTGATTCTGAGGGTAATAGATACACAAGAAAATTCGGATTTACCGGTGTGGCAAGAGCGGATGCAGAAGGGATGCTAAGCCTCTTATGGACAAAACTTAAAGATTCTCTCGCTGCCGGCAATATAGAAGACGCCCTTTCACTCTTTACACCTGAGACAAGGTACAGATATGCACAGCAGCTCTTGCTGCTTGGCGATCGACTGCCTGAAGTCTTCTCCACCATAGGAGACATACAGCTCATAACCCTCAAAGACAATATAGCAAAGGCCAGGGTCTATGAGGGTGATATTACCCATTACGTATGGTTTGCCCGGGATATCTACGGGCTGTGGAAGATACATAAATTCTGAATTTTTACCAATCCCCTCCCCCTTGATGGGGGAGGGATAGGGTGGGGGTGGGGTTATTTTCATATGAAAAAGACCATATTAATATTCATATCTCTAATACTCCTCAGCAACCAGATAGCAGGATATGCAGAGGATGTAGCAGACCAGAAGGTGGATTCTGAACTAAAGACCATCTGGCGAGAGATGACCAACCGGTTGATAGAGAAAGACATAGAAGGTGCGCTTGGATATTTTGCCTATAGCTCGAGAGAGAGATACCGGGAGCAATTCAGTGTTATAGGAGACAAGCTTCCCATGGTATTCGCAGGGATGCGGGATATAGAGTCAGTTTACATAAAAGATAATGAGGCAAAATACAGGGTCAGGATTAAAGATGCGAGTGGAGAACATTCCGGCTACATATGGTTCAGAAAGGACATGTTCGGGAGATGGAAGATAGAGAGGTTTTGAAGTATAGGGTGAATGGTATAAATGCGGAATGCGGATTTCGGAATGCGGAATGAATAATAATTCCGCAATCTACTGCTTACTTGTAAAAGTATTAGTTATTATGTCATTCCCGAAGTGTTTTATCGGGAATCTGGTTTATAAGCCATATCCCCGATAAAAGCATTCGGGGATGACAACTATTTTATATCGTTTAATTTTGCAATTAAGCACTACAATCTGCAATCCGCATTAAGGGAGGGGACAATGTATAAGAGATTGGTTTTTATTATCCTCGCAATAGTGATACTGGATATACTGGGCATAGTAGATGCTATTGGTTTTGACAGCAATTATACGCATCCGACGATTACGAGATTGGCCATAGGGAATATAGTAGAACAAGGGAGAATAGACAGGTATCTGAGAGATGATATTGGGTTAACTGATGGCCTTGAAACATCATTCCTATTCCGTAAGGGTATTACCGGTAATGAGCCAATAAATGAGGAAATAGACAGGCAGATTGAAAGGAATAACAATGTGCCGGGCAAGGATCTTGGGAGGGTTTATAAGACGCGTTTTGAAGAGCCATATACTGCCAAATATCTGATAATCTCAGGGAGTGAGGCGGAAGACCACCCGACTGAACGCTCCCAGCACCATTTCTTAGATCCGGTATCAAACGAAGGCCTTAATAACAACTACTACGGTGTAGGAGTCCTTGCCGATTTCCTTGCCCTCTTCTATCCAGCCACTGAGCAGGGTAATGCCGGACGCCTCATTTGCTCCCTTATGTCCCTCTGTGAACCGGCCTTCAATCTCGACGGGACATCGGCCGTAGAGAGGGTAGAGGGAAAGACATCAAACGCATATCCATATAACTATTTTGCATGGCCTGATACACGCTCATACTATTATAAGGCGTTTACTGCAAAGACAAAAGAAGAGCGGGAGAACTATCTTGCCCTCACATTCTTTTCCCTCGGGCACAGCCTTCATATTTTAGAAGATATGGCGGTGCCGGCCCATACCCGTAATGATTTCTTATATGACCATATATGGCATGGCCTTATTCAGGGTTCATATCTTGAGGGTTATGCAGAATCTGAGAGGATGGTGGAAAAGGTGACATACAGTGCAGACAGGGCATCCTTTGAAAGGGTTGCTGACTTCTGGGACAATGACGGGAGACTGAGTATTCCAGGTCTGGCAGAGTACACCAATCAGAATTTCCTGAGTGAAGGGACTGTCTTTAATATTTATGAGCGTCCTGACTGGGTAAGTATAGATAGATACGAGGCTATAGCAGAGGATGGGCAGAAAGATTTTGTCCGGTACTACACAGGGAAAACGTCTGATGGGATAGATATTCCGCATCTTGCTGCTGCCGGACTCCTGCACTCGGCTTTTGAATTCATAGGCGATAAAGAGAGGGCAAAGTATACTGCATACCTTGACCCTTACTGTTACAGAGATTATTCAGGAATACTCATTCCAAAGGCCGCATCATATGTAGAGGGACTTATTGAATATTTCTTCCGGGGAAGGATCGCAGTGATTAAGGATGGGCCGGATATTATCAGGATAAAGAACATATCTGCAGGACCTGTTAACGGAGGGGTCTTTGAGATTTACTATGATTCGTCCACCGGCATCAGGACTATGCTGACCTCATACGAGATAGCCCAGGGTAATCCCCTTATGCCGGGCGG
Organism: Nitrospirota bacterium; assembly: GCA_016234155.1. Lineage (GTDB taxonomy): Bacteria > Nitrospirota > 9FT-COMBO-42-15 > HDB-SIOI813 > HDB-SIOI813 > JACRGZ01. The sequence goes on from JACRGZ010000041.1 coordinate 7,405, forward strand.
CATTACAGAGTGGATTACATTAAATCAGCCGTCAGATAATATTACTCAAGGCCGTTATATAGTGGTATTTAAAGGGAGGCTCGGGGAGGAGGACGGCGCAGTCTTTGGCAAGGTTATAAGCGACAGGCTGTTATTCATTTCGGAGCGCAGCGGCGCATCTGAGTTATATTCAATGGGGATGGATGGGGATGATACAAGACCTCTTTTGTCTAATCGTGATCCGGCTATTATGTATACCCATCCTGTTGGGTCGCCGGATGGGACTATGATAGCCTTTCACTCCAATCTTGATGGAACAGATGGCATATGGATACTGGATATTACTACAGGTAACATCAGGAGGATTGCCGATGGATACTGGCCTGACTGGTCTCCGGATGGTGGCAGAATTGTTTACTCAAAGAAAGTGGACGGTAAGAGTGACATCTTTATTGTTGACATAGAAACAGGTGGGGAGACAAGACTTACAGATGACAGCTATAACAACCTCTGGCCTTCATGGTCGCCTGACGGTTCAAGGATAGCCTATACATCACAGCGGGAGGGGAGGGGTGATATTATTGTGGTTGAGTTAAACAGCATGACGGCGCTGAACCTGACTGCATCTTTGGATAGCCTTGACAGATGGAAGCCTTCATGGTCTCCGGATGGGCGGATGATAGCCTATGAGAAGCCGACGAAGATTGTATATGCACTTGATGAGCCCTGGTATGTCAACATCTATCTACTTGAAATTGATACGGGACAGGAGATTAACATTACGAATACAGACAGCAGTAATACAGGGTTCGGTGTCTGGAATGGCACGCCCCACTGGATTGACAATAAAAGGATCGTTATAGAGTCAAATATTTCAGGTGAACCCTGGTCAGACCTCTGGGTCATAGATGCCAGTGGAAGCGGTTTTATGCAAAGGCTTACTAACACGCCCGGCCATGATGGATATCCATTTTTTTGGTGAATGGTGAATAAATTCCCTCTCCCCTTGGGGGAGAGGGTTAGGGTGAGGGGGGATAACAGGTGAGGGGAGGAATAAAATGAGCGAAAAAACAAGTCTATACACAAGGATGATACGCGCAGGAAGGCGCACCTATTTCTTCGACGTAAGAGAGGCAAAGAACAACAAGAGATTTATGATTATAGCGGAGAGCACACGCGCTGAAGACGGGACATTTACCCGTTCCTCAGTCATTGTCTTTCCGGAAGATATAGGAAATTTCCTTGCGGCATTCTCTGAAGCGAAGGAATTACTCAATAAGGGGGATTAAATATTTCCTCTTACTTATTCGATTCTTCCTCCCTTTTCATAAAGGGGTAGTTCTGTTTCTCCCCCTTTTTTATATACCTTGGAAGTATATATATTCTTTTGGCCGTGAGATCGCCGGTTGATGACTGTTCTGACACTATGTAAACCCACTTACCTGGTTTAAGGTCAGAGAGAGTGGCATCTTTTTCCCTGTAGTCCTTTACCTTGACATCCCCTGCAAGGGGAAATTTTCTTTCATCAATAATGATATATTCCGGCGCTTGCTCCGCGGAGGATATAACACCCTGATATATACTGAATTCCCGTTCCTGAGCCAGCAGGGGTTGGGTTAATATCAAAAAGAGTATTCCGGACAAAAATATTTTTAACATAATGTTCCCCCCCTATTTTTCTCTCCAGTAGAGACGTATCGTTGTATAGCCACTTTTGACTTCTGGTATCTCAAGTCCCCCGCCCACCCCGATCAGGGCAGACTCTCCAGCCTCATCTATAATAATGACTACGCCGGAAGGTATGCCGCTGCCTATGGACTTAAACCTGTCAGATCTCTTGAGAACCTCCCCCTCGCTTCCTAATGCCCTCACATTAGTTTCAGTAGAGTAGCCGGTATCATTTGTCGGATCAAAATTGAATACCGCCTCTCCTGTTAAATAATTTACCGCATATACCCGTGCAGTGCCCCTGTTCGCCTGGCATGCATTGGATGATTCCTCCTCTTCCTCCTCCCCTTCCTCCTCCCCTGCCGGTGAGTATGTAGTAAAATATGCGACTTTGGCAAAGACAGATGCAGGGGAGAGGACCTTCTCACCGCTATTTTGATTAAGTTTAATATACCAGCCACTGCCGGTTGCCAGGTTTGTCAGTATTGTATTTATCTCACCCTGGGTGGTAGAAGAGAGCTGGAGCAGGTTTTCAGTTACATCAACCAAATTGGATTCTGTCAGCGGGGTTGTTATATTCCCGTTATCCTTTACCGCATATAACCTGTCAACAACGTCTGTATTCCTTGGATGCTCCCTGTCACCTGTCCCGAAATAGAGGATGTCATATCCTATCTCCTGTATATAGTCGGGTGAATAGAATATCTTGCGTCCTGTAGAGCTATCAGCGCCAGGATTTGACCTGAATATGATCTTCACTCTCCAGTTGGCAGTATTATTATCCCCTATGTCAAATCTCCATATCCGGCCGCCTGCATCTCCTACATAAACCCTGTCTGCATAGCTGTTTCCATCAGAATCTATTACAGTTACAGAACTTTGTATAGCATAAGTCATGTCATCCAGTGAGCTGGTAGAATCGTTGGTGACAGATGTGGTATAGGAATATTCCCACAGTTTATTTCCTGTCAATACATCCACTGCATAGACAGCACGGCCGACGGTATCGGATAAGGGTGTGGGTAAAACATCTTCACTTGCCGAATCATATCCGCCCCCCATAAAGAAGACATACTTGACCTCACTCCCTATAATTATCCTCATTATCTCCGGTTCGGACCAGCTTTGTCCCAGATCACTGCTGTTCCATACGGATCCGATGGCGGGGGTCGAGATCGCAGGGCCTATCCTCCAGAGATATAACGGGTTATCCGGATTTGTCACATCAAGGGCATAATATGAACTCCCGCCCCTTCTTTCTCCGAAGATCAGTATCGCCTTATCCCCTTCACCTGCTGATATAGTCCCATTCCCATCTGCATCATAGATGTAGGTCTTGGGGGAGGAGTCCACGTAGTATGGGTGGGCCGAACCTGTCGTAAGGTTTTTCAGCGTCCCCAGCAGGTCAGGTGGGATGAATCCCCAGAGCTCATCACCGTTACTATCTTCAAAGGCGTGGAGCATCCCGTCATTTGCGCCAAGATAGATAACAGATCCAGACGTATAATGTATGACAACAGGTCTTGAATGCAGTATATCTCCAAGTATCCACTCCCTTTTGGCATCCGGTGTACCGCTGAATGAATCATATCCATGTATGAAATTTATAACCTTACCCTTCTCTGTATCATTTGCCGTATTGAGCATGGAATAGGTAAGAGCGCTATTACCTGTGGTAAAGGCATTGGATGTGTACGTGAGGTTGGTATTTGTACCGAGATAGGTATAGATGTTCCTCGCGGTGGTTCTGTCATATAGCGCCTTACCAACGCCGCCTGCCTCAACAATCCCGCCGTCTGCTGTGGTTGACCAGTAAGATATTGATGTCTCAAGGAAGTTCCCCTCACTATCGAGGGCGGTAGAACCGTTCTTATCTACTACCACACCATTACTTAAGTTGAGTCCGTATTTCTTTAAATTACCAGACCAGAAGGGCGCTACTGAAGGCTTAAAGAAGCCAATATATACATAGTCTCCACTGTAAGTCTTGTTCTCCGGGCTTACAGGTACAACAGGGGCAACAAAGGATGTATTATCAGCAAGAATTTCCCCTGTAATCTCTGCCAGTACGTCGCTTAACTCCTGTATATCACCGGCAAAATAGGACGTCGTCTGCCCACTCCCGCCGTTGGTCATGGTCTCATTAAGGAGCTTTTCAGCCGAGGCATCTGCACCATCCAATCCAAATCCGATGGTATAGGTGATGACATTCTGTGTGCCGATGGTCTTGTCATCGGAGACATTGTCCTGCAGGAGGTCCGTCGTGGACAGATATTTTGCCACATCGTCAAGATAATCAGAGCCATCACAACTTACACCACAAAAAGTATAATTTTTTGCCGGATCATTTGCAGGCTCAAATCCATCTCCATCGCAATCGCCATTAGTGCAGAGAGTGGCCAGTATACTATGCCTGTCTTTGGTGGACATACCATCTGTTATTAAAACCACAAAATTTTTCTGACATGCATATTCTATAGGGGTGGTATATACCCCGTTGCCCCCGAAGTACTTACCCCCGCCGGAATAGTATCTCATCGCTTCATAGAGTGTCTCTCCAAGAGGGGTCCATGTCCCGCTCCCCTCTGAACACAGCTTAAGATCATTATTCGAACCGGTATCATCACAGAGATCATTTAAGTCTAGCGGGTTACCAATAGTATTCAGGAGATCGGCCTTATTTGACCCTGTCTCCATATCAGATATAGGGTATGCAAGGTATCCCCCGTCATTATTATTAAAGATCATCAGGCCAAATCTGACATCTGTCGTTGAATTTATCAATTCTCTTAATACTTTTTTGGCTATCTGAATTTTTGGATAAGATTCGACACCCGGAGAATTAAGCCAGTTAATCCAATCACCGGTGGCATAAGTACGGTTCAAACCGGATGTACAGCTTCCATTTGTGCCACTTAAACGCCCCTGATACTGCCCAAGGGTAGAGAGGGTTGTTTTACAAGTTTCTTGCACGCTACTTAAAGATATATGATTTACCCATCTGCCCTCAATACCCATGGCTACAAATCTATATACAGTGTTTGTATTGCAGGGCTTATTATCCCCTTCACAGCTATTTGTAACTGTATAAGGATCATCTTCATCACGCTCATAAGGATCTCCGGTATTCGCTAAACCTCGCATACTTGTAGAGTTATCTAAGATGAGCAGGACATTCGGCTTGACAGATGCGGTTGAAGCACTGTATATCTCCGTGTCATCCGCATAGACAGCGGTAGGGATTATTAATAGGATACACAAAGTTGTAATTAATCTTTTCATTTTTTATCCTCCTTACCCCTTAGGTAGAATCTTTGCAACTCCCTCCTCCTGCGTATTCTGCACTCCGGCGCGAGACGTCCCGGTTGCTTCTATCATAAAGTAGCTTGACATGGTATCCTTGGCGCTGAATCCATAGCCTGGCGGCGGATTGCCTGAGGTTATATATTTAATAGTGCCAGTGGCATCAGTATCTTCTGCTGCAAGAGTAATATTAGGATGAGAATCGAGGATGTTCTCGGGGAAGTCCAATGTTCCCTTGGTTGTAAAATAATAGCCGTCACCCTTTACATACTCTATTGCCCCTTCTGCTGCATAAAACGCCTCCTTGTTGCTCTTATAGCTTGCCGACCCTATCAGCTCAGTTGAGGTGCTGAGAAGGGCATAAATCCCGATGGTTGTGAGCAGCCCCAGGAAGATCATGGCTATGACAAGCGCCGTACCGCGCTCATCAGAAAATCCCTGTAGCCTGTCACGCCACGCCGTAGCGTGGGGGTTCATCCCCCACTTATAGCCGACCATAAAGGTCGGCGCTACATTTTTATTCTCCCAATATTGCTTCATGTTTATACCTCACAATCTTACATTCTTTACCGGAACGATAGTCGTAATTTCCCGTTGGATCTGTTGTGCCCCGACCCTTGCGGCCTCCTTTATGGTCTCTCCCGTAAGATCTATGCGGACACGCCTTATATCTGTCAGGTCAGCAGGGGCAGTTGTTTCACTCCCGTCATCGAGTATGTAGGAGAGTTGAAAGTCAACAACGCCGTCCACAATAATAGATTGTACAGTTCCATCGTCTCTTATGAGCCTGCTTCTACCGGTTCCTGCATCAACAGTTACACTGTATGTAATAGTCTTAAAGTCCCGTGCCACAAAGAAACCTACATCAATAGTTCCGTCTGACGACGGATCTGAGCTTAGTGATAACTTTTTGTCTCCAGTGTTAATTGCATTAATTGTATACTCCCCGACAAGGTTATTATTCTCATTACTAATTATGTTTATCCTCTCACCAACAGTGAAACCGTTTACCGAATTTACCTGTATGATATTTCCAGGGGATTCAACTGTGCTTGACAAAAGATATGTCAGTGGCCCCGGGCTAAAATTTATGCGTATACTGTCCGGATTACTATTCAGCGCCTCTGCTACAGGGTTACTCCCTCTTGGGACCCCGAGACCGGCCGTCCTTACGTCCCTCTCAAGAAGAGATATGGCTGCCCTCACATCCCTCTGCGTTATTGCCACATCCCTCTGTGCCTCATAGGTGCGATGCTGGCTTATCAATACGCTATACAGGGCCGCAAGGACGACACTGAGGATTGCAACTGTTACAAGGACCTCTGTTATGCTAAAGCCTTTTTGAGAATACATTTTCATCTGAAAATAACCTTTCAAATCCCCCCTTACCCCATAATCCCCCTAAATCCCCCTTTAAAAAAGGGGGACTTATCCCCCCATAATCCCCCCATCCCCCCTTTAGAAAAGGGGGGTAAGTCCCCCTTTTCTAAAGGGGGGGAACTAATTTCCCCCTTTGAAAAAGGGGGATTTTCATAATCCTTTGTGAGCCCCCAGCTCATGACGGTTCATCTGAAAATCTCCTCATCCCTTAACTATTCTCGTAAATATCCTCGTGCTCCGGGCCACACCGGTTGCCGGTTCAACCCATGATACTGTGAGTATAAGTGTACTGGTTCCCTGAATTGGTGTGTTATCTTGTATGGTGTAGCTTCTGTTATAGGTAATCCCCTGTATAACGACATTTCCATCTGCATGGTCTCCAGCATCCACTGCGGCAGAAGAGGTGTCAAGGGCCTTTAATTCTTCTATCCTCTCCTGAGATACTGCAGTGGCCGTACTTATTTTAAAGCCGCTTACGTTTCCCTGAATTGCGGCAATATGGAGTCCTGCCAGGCCGAGAAGTCCTATAGCAAGTATTGTAAGGGCGATAAGGAGCTCAAGGAGCGTAAACCCTTTTTGATTTGATAACATCTTCATCTGAAAATAACCCCACCCTCACCCTTCCCCTCTCCCTGAGGGAGAGGGGATTTTCATTGGCATTTGTGAGCCTCTGGTTTGGAGTGCAAAGTCTCCTGACTTTGCGTTCATCTGAAAATCCCCGTTGTATTCTATAAAGGATACCTATGCAACGAGGGTGCCAGACCGCAACTATTTGATAATTAAGGGTTTTTAAATTGCCAGAGGTGGTTATATTATGGAGTGAATTTCACAGGTATGTAATGTGTTACATAATGAGGCTCTTGCAAAAGTCTATGTCATCCCCGAAATCTTCTATC
>JACRGZ010000039.1 GCA_016234155.1 Nitrospirota bacterium
GGGTCAAGGGGTCAAGGATTCAAGGGGTCAGGTGAAATTCTTCAGTACAACTATTCACCTGAAAATACCTCTTTCAAATCCCACCTTACCCCATAATCCCCCTAAATCCCCCTTTAAAAAAGGGGGACTTTTACCCCCCTTTTCTAAAGGGGCTGGGTTCCCGTTGCTGCGAAGCATTGCAACGGGAAGGGGGGGATTATTTTCATTCTCCTTTGTGCCCCGATAGGGGCATGAGTGTTCACTTGAATCCTTGACCCCTCGACCCCTTTTTAAAATACTTCTTTTATTCCCCCTTCCCATTCTCTATTCGTAGTGATAGAATAACACCTCAATATGCGCTGTCCAAGGTGTGGTTATACAACGGCATACGAATTTGAGGCATGTCCGCAGTGTGAGACTAACTTAGAGTCTTTAAAGATTTTTGATATGCTTACTGCCTCAAAAGGCGGTTTCTGGATACGGCTTGCAGCCTTTGTTGTAGACAATATAATTATATTTTTTGCCACGGGATTTTTTGCCTTCGTTGCCGGCCTTGCAACAGGGCTTGGGGGGTTGACATCTGATGTGCCTGCGGAGGATGTCGAATATCTTGCTACGGTCTTTGGCTTCTTTATCGGGATACTGATAGGACCTTTCTTCTTTACTTTCTTTACCGGATGGGATGGGCAGACACCCGGGAAGAGGCTTTTGGGACTTCGTGTAGTAAGGACAACAGGGGAACCTGTAGGATATGGGAGGGCGCTTTTACGATATATAGGATATTTTATATCGTTCTTTTTTTTAGGCCTTGGATTTGTTATGATAGCAGTTGACAGGAATAAGCGGGGACTGCATGATATGATTGCTGGGACGTGTGTGATTAAGGTTGAGTAGATGGAAACAACATACATGAACAAAGACATGGAATATATACTCCGTGCGGAGCATCACGATCCATTCTCGTATCTCGGGATGCATCCGGTAGATATAAATGGTAGAAATGCCATTGTAGTACGCGCCTTTATACCGGAAGCAAGAGAGGTTACTGTCATAGATACTGAGAATCCGGACGTTACCTATCAAATGTGGAGGGCCCATCACGAAGGGCTGTTTGAGGCCATGATAAGCGACAGGGAGAAGGTCTTCCCGTATAAGTTAAGGATTCTTGAGTCATCCGGGAATATCAAAGATGTCTTTGACCCGTATTCATTCCTCCCGCTCATGAGCAGTTATGACCTCCACCTCTTTGCTGAGGGGAAAAACTACTTCATATATCATAGAATGGGCGCCCATACCTTAACAGTCAACTATATCAGCGGGGTCTATTTTACAGTCTGGGCTCCCAATGCCGTCCGTGTCAGCGTTGTGGGTGATTTTAACCGGTGGGATGGTAGAAGACATCCGATGCGGGTTTTAGGGGGATCGGGTGTGTGGGAGCTCTTTATCCCGGGACTGCCTGAAGGTGAAGTGTACAAATATGAGATAAATACCATGGAAGGTCATATCCTCTTGAAGAGTGATCCTTATGGTTACCTGGGTGAAGTGAGGCCGCAGAGCGCCTCTGTTGTACACAATATAGACCGCTATGACTGGGGTGATTCAGAATGGATGTCTGAGCGTCAGAATAAGGATCTTCACCGGTCACCTGTCTCAATATACGAAGTCCACCTGGGGTCATGGCGCAGAAGGACTGAGGAGGGGAATCGCTTCCTTACATACAGAGAGCTTGCCCACGAGCTGGCAGCCTATGTCAGGGATATGGGCTTTACCCATATAGAGTTTCTCCCTGTCGCAGAACACCCCTTTGATGGTTCATGGGGTTATCAGGTGACGGGATACTTTGCCCCTACAAGCCGCTATGGAAAACCTGAAGACTTTATGTACCTTGTAGACCACTGTCATCAAAACGGTATAGGGGTGATACTCGACTGGGTCCCCGGTCATTTTCCAAAAGATGCCCACGGTCTTCCATGGTTCGACGGCACGGCCCTGTATGAACACCTTGATCCGAGGGTAGGAGAACACAAAGAGTGGGGAACACTTATCTTTAACTATGGCCGGAATGAGGTCAGGAATTTTCTTATTTCAAATGCACTCTTCTGGTTTGAAAAATACCATATAGACGGCGTACGTGTAGATGCCGTTGCCTCTATGCTCTACCAGGATTATTCACGGAACGAGGGTGAATGGGTACCTAACAGGTATGGCGGCAGGGAGAATCTTGAGGCCATAGATTTTATAAGGGAATTTAACGAGGTGGTCTACAAATACTATCCGGGTATTATGACTGTAGCAGAAGAGTCTACCGCATGGCCGCAGGTGTCAAGGCCGACATACTTAGGGGGCCTTGGCTTTGGCTTTAAATGGAATATGGGCTGGATGCATGATACCTTAGAGTATATTTCAAAAGATCCGATTCACAGGAAGTATCACCAGGGCAGCCTTACATTCTCCCTGCTGTACGCCTTCCATGAGAATTTTATCCTCCCCTTATCACACGATGAGGTGGTGCACGGCAAGAGGGCGCTTCTTGACAAGATGCCGGGAGACTTCTGGCAGAGGTTCTCAAACCTGAGGGCGCTCTACGGGTTTATGTTCGGACATCCCGGGAAAAAACTCCTCTTTATGGGAGGGGAGATAGGGCAGTGGGTGGAGTGGAATTTTGATACGAGCTTGGATTGGCACCTTCTCCAGTATGAGCCTCATCAGAAACTGCAGAGATTTGTCAAAGACCTGAACCGCCTCTACAGGAGCGAGCCGTCGCTTTACGAAATAGACTTTGAATATAACGGTTTTGAATGGATTGACTTCCACGATTCAGATAATAGCGTCCTGAGCTTTTTGAGGAGAGGGAAAAACCCTGATGATATCCTTGTCTTTGTATGTAATTTTACACCTGTGGTTCGTGAGTTATACAAAATAGGAGTACCTAAGCCAGGATACTATAGAGAGATGCTAAACAGTGATGCCGAGATATACGGGGGTGGCAATATGGGAAACTCTGGAGGGGTCTGTGCTGCACCCATTCCATGGCAATATAGGCCGTATTTGATAGAGATTACATTGCCGCCACTCAGTGTGCTCGTGTTTAAGCCATAGGGGGGATTATTTCTGTGCCTACAGCTCTTTCTTGCAGTACGGGCATATCGTCCATTCAGCCTGGAGCGGTTTGTTGCAGGAAGGACAGCTCGCCTGCACCTCATACTTACAGTAGGGGCATACAACAAAATCCAGGTGCAGCGGCTTTTCACACTGCGGGCAGAGTATACGGATATCCTCCTCTACCTCTATTACCCTCAGCATTTCCTCAATAGTCGTGATACCGGTCTTAACCTTGTTTATTCCGTCATCACCCATATTGGGTATGCTCTGGCCCTGTGCGAGCAGCCGGATCTGCTCTTCCGTGCCGCCGGAGGATATGATTTCCCTGATCTTTGACCTGAACGGGAGAACCTCAAAGATACCTGTACGCCCGTAGAATCCTGTAAACCTGCAGTAGTTGCACCCCTCGCCATGATAAAAATTAAGTTTGTCAAAAGAGGCTAAATTAATGTTTAATCTTTTTAGACTATCCTCGGCAACATGGGTTTTTACCTTGCATTTCGGGCATATCTGGCGTACAAGCCGCTGGGCAACTATGCCTATTACTGAAGATGCTATCATATATCTCGGAACTCCCATGTCTATAAGGCGTGTAATCGTTGATATGGCATCGTTTGTATGGAGCGTGCTTATCACAAGATGCCCTGTCATGGCTGCCCTGAAGGCGATCTCGGCGGTCTCAAGGTCGCGTATCTCTCCTACGAGTATGACATTAGGGTCCTGCCTCAGGATTGAGCGCAGACAGTTTGCGAATGTCAGGCCTATCTCAGGCTTTACCTGTATCTGGTTTATCCCCTCGATATTGTACTCAATAGGGTCCTCTACTGTCATGACATTGATCTCTGAGGAACGGAGTCTGTTTATGATAGCATAAAGTGTCGTCGTCTTACCGCTTCCGGTGGGACCTGTTACGAGGATGATTCCCTTTCTTTTCTGGGACAGATGTACGATCTGCTGTAACTCTTTCTTGGATAAGCCGAGTTCTTCCATGTCAGTTGCCACAGCAGACTGGTCTAATATCCTGATTACTACCTTCTCACCGAGATAAGCAGGGATAGTAGATATCCTGAGGTCAATATCCCTGTTTTCTAATTTTACCCTGATTGCCCCATCCTGAGGGAGACGCCGCTCTGCTATATCGAGTGATGAGAGTATCTTTATCCTTGAAACAAGCGCCCCCTGAACCCATTTGGGAAGTCTCATATCTTCCCTGAGCACCCCATCTGTCCTCAATCTTACAGATAAGTTAGTCTTAAGAGACTCAATATGTATATCACTCGAACGCTCCTTGATGGCCTTCAACAGGATAAGATTGACGAGCTTTACTATCGGGGCCATCTGGCTCTTTTTCTCAAGATAGTCTGCCGGTGTTACCGCGGCTGCAGAGATAGTGGGGATAATCTCAATGCTTGTCTCCTTCAGCATATCAGGTGTCTCAGCGAGGATGCCCTCCACGGAATCATCGAGCCTGTAGTGCTGGTCAATGGCATCGAGTATCTCCTTTTTAGTAGAGATGAGGGGTTTGACCTCAAGGCCGCTGTGGAAGGCGATATCTTTGATAGACTCATAGTCGAGCGGGTCTACCATTGCCACTGTAAGATATTTTCTGTCAAAATTGATTGGTATACAGAGGTATTTTTTTGCGAGGGCCTCAGGGATGAGTGATACGGCCTCAGGTTCAATAGGGGTGGTGTCAAGTGATATATACTGGATGCCCAGTTGAGTGGCCAGCACCTTTGCTATGTCAAATTCTGTAGTGACCCTTAGATTTATAAGGGTCTCACCCATGCGCTTTCCTGTCCGCTTCTGCTCTTCGAGCGCCCGCTTTAGATCAGCCTCTGTAATAAGGCCTGCATGACAGAGGAGATCTCCAAGGCGCTTTTTCATAATAGCAGGTTGACTCATATTATATTTCTCTTGAGGCTCTTGCAAAAGTATAAAAATGCTGTCATTCCCGCATGGTTTTAGCGGGAATATAGTGTTTTATTACAGAAAATCATATCCCTCCCCGAGTGTTTCTATCGGGGATAGAAGATTTCGGGGATGACACAGACTTTTGCAAGAACCTCTCTTTTCTGTCTTATCAAATATCTTTATTGTCCCATACTCACCATCATAACCGGGGGCTATACTTACCTTCCCTTCTCTTACACGATGAACAGCCGTTCCTAAAAGCGGGGAGCCCACCTCCCCGATCTCTTTAGTAGAAATATTAAGGAGTATAGAAATCTCATCTCCCAAGGTGGCAGTAAGCATATTATACTTCTTTTCCACCAGCCTGGTGTTTACCCCTACATCATAGACCTCTGCTATTATTTCTTCAAGGGGTATAACTCTTCTGTAGGGAACGGCATTGGGAGGCGCTATATCCTCGCTCCTGTCTGCCAGACTATCTACGCGGTGCAGCACACCGACGGTCACCTTATCCCCGCATTTAAGACAGAGGCCGTTGTTTTGCCTTGTATCAAATGGATGCATCCTTTGCTTACAGGGCCTGTGACCGTCATAATGATACTTGCCTTCCTCAGGGAAAAACTCTATGGTGCTGATAAACCTTGTCTTCTCTCTTCCTTTTATTGAATCACGAATGCCTTTATAGGATAACTCCGTATCGAATATGTTGGCCTCACGGGCGAGTTTCCTTGGTGAGTGTGCATCGGAATTTGAGATGAGCGAAATTCTATCGAGCTTAGATAGTCTCCAGTTCATGGGAGGGTCAGATGAGAGTCCGGTCTCAATGGCATGGACATAAGGTGTGAACTCTTCAAAACATTCTTCAATTGAGTCAAATCCCGAATTCGAACCGAAGATGGAAAAGTGTGGTGTCCAGGCATGGGCAGGGATCAACAGGACATCAGGTGAGGCATCAAGGACAATCTTCATTAAAGCCTTGCTGTCAAGCCCCAATATCGGTCTCCCGTCTGCCTTAAGATTCCCGATCTTCGCGAGCGCTGTATTAATCCTCTGTGCGGCAGCAAACGCAGGCGCCAGTAATAAATGGTGTACCTTCCTGGTTCTTCCGTTCTTACTGTATATACAGCTTACCTCTGCGGACAACACAAAACGGATATTTTTTCGGCAAGTTCCGGGGACATCATTATCTCCTTTTACCCTGTATTCAGGTTTAAGCCTGTAGAGGCCCTCTTCAGCCTCTTCCAACCTCTCCTGCAACCTGGAAAACCATCGCGGATGTGTGAAGTCACCGGTGCCAACCACTGTGAGCCCCTTTATCTGGGCCCACCTGTTCAGGCTCTCAAGTTCCATATTCTTGCTTGTTGCCCTTGAGAATGGCGAGTGTATGTGCAGGTCAGCTATAAAACGCATAGCCTTTGCTCCCTTGGGCCGAAAACCCTTGCACTCTTTTGTTAGTACATGCTACTATTACAACACATTTGGAAACAGGCGCGTAGCTCAGGGGGAGAGCGCTTCCTTGACACGGAAGAGGTCGGGGGTTCAAGACCCCCCGCGCCTACCATAAAAATCAAGTGGTTCACAGGCATTGATAAGGGTCTGACACTCCTCTTTAGATAGATAACGTAGTCTCTTGCTAATATCCCGTAATAACTTGACCTTCCTGATACGTTTTAATGTCTCAGACTCTACCATATCCCATTCCACCGCTTTTGTAAATATGTGTTTAAAGATGTTCAGAACTTTATTACCACTGCTATTCTTAAGACCTCTGTTTATAAGGTCTGTCTGTATTTGCTCGACAATAGCAGTGGTAAACCTTCTCAATGGCAGGTTCCCATAGGTTGTAAGAAGCTGGTTTATAATATATCCCTTAATCTTTGCTGACTTCTGCCTGCCATTGACCCAGGAAAGATAAATCCCTGCAAGTTCTTTGAAGGAGTGGTTTGCTATCTTCTTAATCTCAGGCTGTTTGCCTTCCTTAATGGTTTGCTTTCTCTGGATAAGCAGGGCCTCTGCCTCCTTAAACTTTGTGCTTCCCGAAGGTTCATTGAACAAAAAATGAAGAAAAAACATCCAAAGGTTAAGGTGCAAAGACGAAAACCAAAGCCGGAGCGACCGTAGGGCCTCAAGATATTTTATCTTGCCAACTTTAAACTGCTATTTCAAAAGCTATCCGGTCGTAGGTAATGACCGGCGCCTTCTTACGGTGACTTTCTCTTGTTTCTATCAGCCCTATACGCTCAAGATACTTTACGTCACCGGCAACATTCTTAATGTCACGCTTTGCCATGCGTGCAAGTTCATTAATAGAGGACGGATTGTTTGTCTTTATGATATGCAGGAGCTCAAGCCGCTTAGAAGTCAATCCTTTTCTTAACGCATCAAAACTCGTGAAATATATTTCATGTCCCTTTACA
>JACRGZ010000006.1 GCA_016234155.1 Nitrospirota bacterium
TATCAAAGGGGGAAAGTATTTTTGTTTTTTGGTCTTTCAATTTACTCATGGTTAATCGCCAAAGGTCTCTTTGCGTAATTCTCTATCCTCTTTTAAATCCTTGAGCACTAAATTAACACACCTTCTTGCAATCTCAAAGGCCGCTGCTATCCTGATAATCTTTACATCTCCAAGCCCTTTGAATTCAAGGAACTTTTTAAGCGGCTGGTTTGCCATGCCCTTAAAAGAGCTGAATTTATTTAGGATTTCTTCTGCAATTTTTTCTGCTGACTTCCCCTTAGTGCCTGTGGAGATGAGAATTGATAGTAGTTCTGCATCTGTTAAAGACTCCGCGCCGAGTTCTATTAGTTTCCCACCTGGGTGTTCCCATGTCTTCATAAAATCATTTTTTTTGGTGATCGTCGTAGCTAATTTTATAACATTAACTTTGAGCCGTCAATCTGTAGACCCCCTGGAGTGCTTCCGCTTCTTGTTTCTGCTGCGTCTACAAAGGCATTAAAGAGCATCCTTGTATATTCGTTATCCAACTCCTGTTCGGGATGCCATTGTATGCCTATGAGAAAAGGATAATCTGACATCTCTATAGCCTCTATCATTCCATCAGAAGAGTGGGCGCTTACTACGAGTCCCTTGCCGGCAGATTTAACGGCCTGGTGGTGTGTGCTGACTACCTGGATTTCTCTTGTTTCACCTGAAAATATCCTGTTAAGCAGGCTACCTTCAATGATAGAGACACTGTGCGGCGCCCTGTGGTTTATCGGATTTGTAATCTGCATCGGTATGTCCTGATACAGACTTCCGCCCAGTGCGACGTTTATAAGTTGAGATCCAAGGCAGACACCAAGAACAGGTTTTTGAAGCCGCAGCGCCTCTTTGAAAAGGGCTATCTCAAAGTCTGTCCTCTCATCCGGCGATAAACTAAGCCCTAACAAAGGCCTTTCACCATAATAGTCCGGATGTATGTCATCGCCGCCGCTTAATAAAAGCCCATCTGCAAGCCTGGCTATATGAGTTATATTTGTACCCTTATCTAGGATAGGGATGATGACCGGTATGCCGCCTGCATCTTCAACTGCTTTTGCATAAGCCGCCGAAATGGTGGTCTGGGGCATGTTTCTAAGTTCTTCTGTTTTGGCGGTTATGGCTATTATAGGAGGCACAGGTTTTTAATCCCCCTTTGTCCCCCTTTAGAAAAGGGGGATATATCTCAACATCAATTACCTGAACACTATCTCCCCATCCTTTACATCAACTATTATTGTAGCCCCCTCCTTGATCGAGCCATCGAGTATCTTCATTGCAAGAGGATTCTGCAGCCCCCTCTGTATCACACGCTTCAGCGGCCTTGCGCCAAACACAGGGTCATATCCCTCTACTGCCAGAGATGACTTTGCAGCATCAGTGAGGGTGAGTTTGATCTTCTTTTCTGCAAGGAGCTTTAAGAGCCTCCCTATCTGTATATCCACGATCTTCTTTAAATGTTCCATATCCAATGAATGGAAGATAATGACATCGTCTACCCTGTTTAAAAACTCCGGTCTGAAATAGGCCCGCATCGCCTCGGTCAACCTCTTCCTCATCTCTTCCTCATCCCGTCCGCCAAGCTCCTGTATATACTGGCTCCCTATATTGGAAGTCATTATTACAACCGTATTCTTGAAGTCTACAGTGCGGCCATGGCTGTCGGTTAACCTCCCGTCATCCAGCATTTGTAAGAGTATGTTGAACACCTCCGGGTGCGCCTTTTCTATCTCGTCGAACAGTATAACCGAGTAGGGTCTCCGTCTTACAGCCTCTGTCAGATGCCCCCCCTCTTCATACCCTACATACCCGGGGGGGGCGCCGATTAGTTTAGCTGTAGAGTGTTTTTCCATGAACTCTGACATATCTATGCGTATAATTGCCTGTTCGTTGTCAAACAAAAACTCTGCCAGCGCCTTGGCAAGCTCTGTCTTCCCGACACCGGTTGGCCCCATGAATATAAAGGAGCCGAGCGGCCTGTTTGGATCCTGGATGCCTGCACGCGCCCTGCGCACGGCATTTGCTACAGCGGATATGGCCTCATCTTGTCCTACCACACGGCGTCTCAGGTTCTCCTCTATATGGAGGAGTTTTTGCACCTCACCCTCAAGCATCTTAGCCACAGGTATCCCCGTCCACTTTGATACAATTTCAGCTATATCCTCTTCGTCCACCTCTTCTTTAAGTAATTTCACCGAGGATTGGGACTCTGACAGACGTTTATTTTCTTCACTGAGTTGTTTCTGGAGTTCCGGTAATTTCCCGTATCGCAGTTCTGCCGCCTTTTCGAGATCAGCGGCACGCTCGGCCTGCTCTGAATAGATGCGGGCAGCCTCTATCTGTTCCTTGAGGCCTCTGATCCTGCTTATCGTCCCTTTCTCCGCCTGCCACTGGGCCCTCAGTGTTGCGCCGCCCTCCTTAAGATCCGCTAACTCCCTTTCTATCTTTTCAAGGCGCTCCATAGATGCAGGGTCTTTCTCTTTTTTTACAGCCTGCCGTTCTATCTCAAGCTGTCTTATTCTACGCTCTGTCTCATCAAGTTCCGAAGGCATGCTGTCTATCTCTATGCGCAGCCCTGATGCGGCCTCGTCTATAAGGTCAATAGCCTTGTCAGGGAGGAATCTGTCGGTGATGTATCTGTTAGACAGCATTGCAGCGGCAATAAGGGCTGAATCCTTTATCCGGACACCATGATGCACCTCATATCTTTCTTTAAGACCTCTCAGTATTGAGATAGTATCGTCCATCGTAGGTTCTGTAACCATTATGGGTTGAAACCTTCGCTCCAGCGCCGCATCCTTTTCTATATGTTTTCTGTATTCGTCAATAGTAGTGGCGCCAACACACCTGAGGTCACCACGTGCCAGGGCAGGCTTTAACATATTGGATGCATCTATAGCGCCTTCTGCGGCGCCTGCGCCTACAAGGGTGTGGATCTCGTCGATAAAAAGTATGATCTGCCCCTCTGCCTGCTCAATTTCTTTTAGCACGGCCTTCAGCCTGTCCTCAAACTCACCCCGGTACTTGGATCCGGCAACAAGCGCCCCCATATCAAGGGCCACAACACGTTTATTTTTCAGTCCCTCAGGGACGTCTCCGGCGACTATGCGCTGGGCAAGTCCTTCTGCAATCGCTGTCTTTCCAACACCAGGTTCCCCTATCAAAACGGGGTTGTTCTTAGTCCTTCTGGACAGCACCTGAATTACCCGTCTTATCTCGTCATCTCTCCCTATAACCGGGTCAAGCCTGCCCTTTCTCGCAAGTTCCGTCAGATCACGGCTGTATTTAGTGAGCGCATGGTATTTATCCTCAGGGTTCTGGTCTGTGACCCTCTGGGCGCCGCGTATCTCAACGAGCGCCTTTAATATCTTATCTTTCGTTATCCCTGCGTTTTTTAATATACGTCCTGCAGCATCTTCTCCTTCTGCGATACCTATTAATAAATGCTCTGTGCTAATGTACTCATCATGCACTGTTTCAGCCTCCTTCTCTGCAATGCCGAACATATCTTTGAGCCTAGGGGTAATGTAAATCTGTCCCATACTTCCCGGACCGGAGACTCTGGGTATCCTCTCCAACTCCCTGTATAATTCCTTTTCTATAGTGGTCATATCTACGCTTAGTTTCCTGAGGATCTGGGGGGCTATCCCCTCTCTTTGCTTGATCAGGGCAAGCAGGATGTGTTCTGTATCTATCTGCTGATGGTTGTATTTTTCGGCAATTTTTTGTGCCTCTCCTACCGCCTCCTGTGCCTTATATGTCAACCTGTCCATCTGCATTTATATCAACCTCCTCATTAATTAAATCATAAACTCTAAATACTAAATTCGTAATAGTTCACCGCAGAGACGCAAAGACGCAGAGAAAATTATCTTTTCTGTTATTTGATTAATTTCCATACTCAGCGCCTCTGCGTCTCTGCGGTTAGCTGAACTTTTACCTAAATTCTAAATAATGTCCAAAACCCAAAACCCAAAATTCAAATATTCAAAACCGTTTAACTCCTCCTTACTAACCGTTCCCTCGGGTTCTCTTTGTATAACAGAGATAACTTTCTGAAAAGATTCTTATCCTCTTCACTTATATCCCTGGGAATAGTGATCGTAATCTTTACATACTGGTTGCCGCTGCCCCCCCCTTTCAGATGAGGCATCCCCTTGCCTTTAAGCCTGAACACCTGAGCCCCCTGGGTCCCGGGGGGTATGGTCATTGAGGCCGTGCCGTCCATAGTTGGGACTTCTACCTTGGCGCCAAGCGCTGCCTCACTTATTGTTACCGGTACTTCGCAGTAGAGATCATCCCCCTTCCGCTCAAAGAATGGATGATGCCGCATAGATGTTATTATATAGAGGTCGCCGCTCCGGCCGCCTCTTATGCCGGCGCCGCCCTTCCCTGCTACACGCACTTTTGTGCCATTGTCAACGCCCGGTGGTATCTTCACCATTATCTGTTCTGTTTTAAGCCTTGTTCCCTGTCCACTACATACCCTGCATGCCGATGTAATCTTTCCGCTTCCGCCGCATTGGGGGCAGGTGGATGAAAACTTCATAAACCCAAGACCGCTGTCTACAGCCCCTTTCCCCTTACAATTGCGGCAGGTCATTTTTATAGCGCCAGGTTCTTCACCGGAACCATGGCATTGCTCACAGGCGCCCTCCTTCCGGATATTTATGTACGTAGATTTTCCGGTATAAGCATCTTCTAAATCGATTTCTAAGTTATAGTGCAGGTCTTTGCCAGGTTCAGGCGCCGGTTGAGCCCCTTTACGTCCCCCAAACACATCCCCAAATAAGTCTTCAAACATGGACCCGAATCCCTTCTCCTGGCCGGCCTTGAAATCAGGAGCGCCTGTCCATCCCCTGAAACCCTCTGAACCCTGGAATCCGGCTTCAAACGCGGCATGGCCATGGGTGTCATATTGTTTTCGTTTATCCGGGTTACTCAGGACTTCATATGCCTCGGTTGCCTCTTTGAAACGCTGCTCCGCTCCTTTGTTGTTTGGGTTAAGGTCAGGGTGGTATTTCCTTGCCAATTTCCTGTAAACCTTTTTTATCTGCTTCTCGTCAGCATTCCTGTTAACGCCAAGGATCTCGTAATAGTCTCTCTTTGCCATTTCACATCACCCTGTAAAGATATTTGATGATAATTATATAATAAGAATTGATAATGGTATAGTCAAGATTTGGACATCCGGATGGTGGCCAATGTCCACCCTACTTTAAGGATGCAAGAACTGATAAGGCGGATAGAAATAATAGGGGGGGTATATCATGTAAGGCGGATAGGGATAATTCATATAGGTATCCGGGTAATAGTACGGATATAGGTAAGGGGTATAGTATTCCTGCGGAGGCGCCGGAGTCGCCGGGTAGTCATACTCTAAGAGACTCTTCTTATTATAGGCACAGCCGACGCTAAGAGCTGCAAAAAGGGTTATAAGAATAATTATTTTCCATGTTTTCCTGAACATTTTCACCCTATACAATGACCCTATACTTTATCTTGTAATCTCCATATATCCTTAGGCTTAAAGGCCCCCTTCTCTGTAATAATAGCAGCTATATATTCCGCCGGTGTGACATCAAATGCAGGGTTTGCGATATTAACCTTTGCCGGGGCTACCTGAATCTTGCCGCATATATGACTTACCTCCGCAGGATTCCTCTCCTCTATCGGTATATGCTCACCCGAGGGTATGGTGAAGTCTATGGTAGACACAGGGGCAGCGACATAGAACGGTATGCCATGTTCACGGGCCAACACCGCCACACTATATGTCCCTATCTTGTTTGCCGCATCCCCGTTTCTTGCAATGCGGTCAGCGCCCACGATGCAGAGATTTATCATCCCTTTTTTCATGAAATAGCCTGCCATATTGTCTGTAATCAATGTTACATTAATCCCATCCTCCATAAGCTCCCATGCGGTCAGACGCGCCCCCTGTAGAACAGGTCTCGTCTCGTCAGCATAGACTTTTATCTCCTTTCCTTCCTCCTTAGCTGCTCTTATTACCCCAAGCGCAGTCCCGTATCCGCCTGTGGCAAGGGCGCCGGCATTGCAGTGGGTCAGGATCGTATTGCCATCTTTAATGAATTGTGCGCCATGCCTGCCCATAGCCTTGTTTGCCTCTATATCCTCAATTAAAATTCTATTCGATTCTTCGACCAATATCTCCTTTATGACACTGAGTGGTTTTTCCTTATTGGCTGCGGCAACCTTCTTCATCCTTTCAAGCGCCCAGAATAAATTTACAGCCGTAGGTCTTGTAGCTCCAATATGTTTAGAAATCTTTTCCATCTCGTTATAGAATCCTGTAAAGTCCTGAGAATTAATATCCCTTGCCCCGAGTGCAACCCCCATCGCTGCAGCAATCCCTATAGCAGGCGCCCCGCGGATGACAAGCTCCTTTATCCCTTTAGCCACATCCTGATAAGTCTTGCACTCAAAGTAAGTAACCTCAAGCGGCAGCCGTGTCTGGTCCAACATACTCACAACGCCGTTCCTCCATTCTATTGTAGACACCATAGCCTTAATTTTTAAACTAACTATGCTCATTTGTCAACCCTTCGATAAACTCAGGACATGCCTTGTTACACTAATTAACTTGACGTCATTCTGCCTATTTTGTTAACATCACTTACAACTTGAAAAATCCCCTAGCTTGAGATTGCTTCGCACCCTTAGGGTGCTTGCAATGACAACAAAGAAAAAGTTTTCCGGAGGTGTCAATATGCTGAATCATGACATGGAAGAGGCTATTACTTTTGATGACGTTGTGCTGGTCCCATCGAGGGCGGATATCCATCCCAAAGATGTTAATACAACTACAAGGCTCACAAAAGAGATAAGGCTTAATATACCTGTCGTGAGCGCCGCCATGGATACAGTGACAGAGGGAAGACTGGCTATTGCTATGGCGAGGGCAGGCGGGATGGGGATAATACACAGGGCGATGCCTCCGGAGAGACAGGCCATCGAGGTTGAGATGGTAAAGAAGTCAGAGAGTGGAATGATTATGCATCCGGTCACTATCTCACCTCATCAGAAGATTTATGAAGCGATCGATATTATGAAGAACTACAGGATCTCGGGCATCCCTGTAACAGAGAATGGGAGACTTGTGGGGATATTGACAAACAGGGATCTAAGGTTTGAGAAGAGGCTTGACCTGCAAGTTTCAGACATTATGACAAAGGAGAATCTTATTACTGCCCCTGTCGGGACCACCCTCGAAGATGCAAAGGAGATACTTCAGAAAAACAGGATAGAGAAGCTTCCTGTTGTGGATGCTGAGTTTAATCTGAAGGGTCTTATTACAATAAAGGATATTGAAAAGAGGATCCAGCATCCGAATGCCTGTAAAGACAGTGTGGGGAGGCTCCGGGTTGGTGCGGCAGCAGGGGTAGGAGAGGAAGAGGGCAGAAGAGTGGATATCCTTGTGAGTGCAGGGGTTGATGTGATCGTTGTTGATACTGCCCATGGTCATTCCATGAGGGTACTGGAGATGGTGGAGTATATCAAAAAGAGATACCATGAGATGAGTGTCATAGCCGGCAATATAGCAACGGCGGATGCAGCAAAGGATTTAATCAATGCGGGTGTGGATGCGATGAAGGTCGGGGTAGGGCCTGGTTCGATATGCACCACACGGGTCGTATCCGGGGCCGGTATGCCACAGTTAACTGCTATTTCAAAGTGTGCGGAGGCAGCAAAGAGTTATGGAGTGCCAATCATTGCTGACGGCGGGATAAAGTACTCCGGTGATATTTCAAAGGCGATTGCCGCAGGCGCTGATGCTGTCATGATTGGAGGGCTTTTTGCCGGAACCGAAGAGAGCCCGGGGGAGGTCGTCCTGCTGCAAGGGAGGAGCTACAAGATATATCGCGGTATGGGTTCATTAGGGGCAATGGAGCGGGGTGGCAGGGACCGCTACTTCCAGGAAGGGGAGACAAACGAGAAAAAACTTGTCCCTGAAGGTATAGAAGGGAGAGTCCCGTATAAGGGGACACTTGCTGCCGTTATATATCAGCTCGTTGGAGGACTAAGAGCAGGTATGGGGTATTGCGGCTGCAGTACTATTGAAGAGATGAAGGCGAAGGCAAGGTTTGTACGGGTTACCTCTGCCGGTTACCGGGAAGGGCACGTCCATGATGTGATAATCACAAAGGAGGCGCCGAATTATTATTTGGAGGGGGAAGTGTGAGGTGATGATGAAAGACATTCACTCAGACAAGATACTCGTCCTTGACTTTGGCTCTCAATACACTCAGCTTATCGCAAGGCGTGTAAGGGAGGCAAAGGTCTACTCCGAGATAATGCCTTTTAATGCCACTCTAAGTAAAATAAAAAAGTTTCATCCTAAAGGGATAATCCTCTCCGGCGGCCCTTCAAGTGTTTATCAGCAAGGCGCCCCTATATGTTCACGCAAGATATTTGATATGAATATCCCTGTTCTGGGTATCTGCTACGGGATGCAGCTTATGACCCACATCTTTGGAGGGAAAGTAGGAAGGGCTCAGAAGCGGGAATATGGCAAGGCAGATCTCTTCATAGATGATGACTCTGATGTCCTGAATGGCCTTGAAGATAGTGCAGTTGTCTGGATGAGTCACGGCGATAAGATAGATGCCATGCCGGAAGGTTTTAGCGCTATCGGACATACTGCAAATTCTCCAATTGCCGCTATGGGGGACATAAGGAGGAGATTTTACGGACTCCAGTTCCATCCCGAGGTGGTCCATACGCCAAAGGGCGCTAAGATACTCCAGAACTTTGTCTACAACATTTGTGGGTGTTCACCGACGTGGACTATGAAATCGTTCCTTGATTATTCGATAGAGAACATCAGGAAAACCGTCGGCCGCAGGCATGTTATATGCGCCCTGAGCGGAGGTGTGGATTCTACAGTTGTTGCCACGCTGGTAAGCCGTGCCGTTGGGACGCAACTGACGAGTATATTCGTCAATAACGGCCTGCTGAGAAAAGGGGAGGCTGAAAAGGTTCAAAAGGTGTTAAGCGATATCCTGCATCTGAATCTGCGTTATGTGGATGCCTCTGACATATTTTTAAAAAAACTTCAGGGTGTAACAGACCCGGAGCAGAAGAGGAAGATTATAGGGAAGGAGTTTATACGGGTATTCGAGCGGGAGGCAAAGAAGATCGGTGATGTAGAGTTCCTTGCCCAGGGGACACTCTATCCGGATGTTATAGAGAGCATCTCCTTTAAGGGGCCATCGGCTACAATAAAGACCCACCACAATGTCGGCGGCCTCCCGACGAAGATGGAGTTCCACCTTATCGAGCCACTGAGAGAGTTATTCAAGGATGAGGTACGGGTTTTAGGAAAAGAACTTGGCATACCTGATGATATACTATGGAGGCAGCCATTCCCGGGGCCGGGTCTTGCAATAAGGATTCTGGGTGATGTTACAGATGAGAGGCTTAATATATTGAGAGAGGCGGATGCGATTGTCCTTGAGGAGATAAAGAAGGAGGGGTTATATAAGGAGATATGGCAGTCATTTGCCGTGTTGCTACCGGTCAAGACTGTAGGTGTGATGGGTGATGAGAGGACTTATGAGAATGTCATAGCGCTAAGGGCCGTGACCAGCATGGACGGAA
>JACRGZ010000037.1 GCA_016234155.1 Nitrospirota bacterium
AATTCAGACACTGGACTTCAGACTTTAGACTTTAGACTTTTCTATGTAAGAAATCAGCCCCTGTAGTGTTTTCAAGCTTTCCGCTCACTGTCTGTGATTACCCCGTCGAAGTCGAAGATAATGGCCTTCAGCATGGATACGGCAATATAGCATGAAGCGTTATGTACGATGTACGTGTATTGCAATATCTCAGTGCTATGCCTTATAATACCTTTATGGCCTCTGTTATCTTAGAGACGATACCTGTCGGCCCCTTCCAGTCTAATGTCTTCATACTCGGAGATGAGGAAACCGGGAAGGCCGTGGTAATAGACCCTGGTGATGAAGTGTCCCGAATCTTAGAGATATTAAAGAGGCACAGCCTGGCACTTGAACTGATACTCCTCACACACGGCCATATAGACCATGTAAGCGGGGTGAAGGAGTTGAAAGAGGCCACAGGGGCAAAGGTATTCCTGCACAGGGAGGACATATTTCTTTATGAGCAGGTCCCGACCCAGGCGTCTTTTTTTGGTATCACCGCCAATGATCTTGTGAAAATAGATACATACCTTGAAGACGGGATGGAGATAGGTGAGGGAGACCTGAGGTGTCGTGTAATCCATACACCCGGACACACACCCGGGAGTGTTAGTTTTTATTTTCCTTTTGGAATAGTATTCACAGGGGATACCCTTTTCAGGTGGGGTGTCGGCAGGACAGACCTTTGGGGCAGTTCGCACGAGGAATTGATGGCCTCTATAAAGGAGCGGCTTTTTCAACTTGATAACAAGACAAAAGTCTATCCGGGACATGGCCCCGAAACTACCATAGGGGCAGAGAAAAGGAATAACCCGTATGTAAAGAATGTAGGGTCAGGGGTCATGTCCATAACCCTTGACCCTATGAATGAGGAGAACTAATGGAACGCGAGATATTAGATCCTGAGGAGAAAGGTAAGAAGGTAAAGTGTCTGTCCTGCGGCAGCCCCCGTGAAGGCTTTTTTTGCTACGACTGTCACACGTTACTTCCCATCTCCGGGGAAATGGATTATTTTGCCATGCTGGAAGTTGAGAAGAGGCCTGTCGTAGACACTGCAAGGCTGAAAGATAATTTTCTCAAGATGAGTGAGACCGTCCATCCCGATAGGTATTATAATTCCTCTCCGGAGGTGCAGGAGCTTGCACTAAAATGCTCGTCTTTGTTAAATAAGGCATATTCTACACTTAAGGACCCAAAAGAGCGTATAAAATATCTTATAAGCCTTGAGACTGACAAAGAGGCCCCTGTTTCAAGTCGTGCCTCAACAGAGACAATGGAATTCTTCATTGAGGCAAGTGATGTGTGCAGTGAGGTAGATGCATTTATAAAGAAAAAGGGTGGGGATGAGTCTTTGCTTAGGGATTATCAGAAGAACTTGCATCGGCTTAAGAAAGAGACACAGGATAGGTGGAAAGGTATGACAAATGAGATTGAGACGGTGGATAAGGAGTGGGCAACTGTTTCGGGTGAAAACAGGAAGCCACTGTTACGGAGGCTGCTGGTTTTATCGCACGAGTTATCTTATCTGTCGAAACTGCATTCATTGATAGATGAACTGATTGTGGGGATCAGTTAGAGTGGTTACCCCCACCCTATCCCTCCCCCATTAAGGGGGAGGGAAAAAGGGAGGGGGTAAAATTGGTGATTTCAAAATGGGCAGGATCATAGGCATAGACCTTGGCACCACAAACTCTGTAGCAGCAATTATGGAAGGGGGGAGGCCCGATGTAATTGCTGACTCAGAAGGGCAGCGTCTGACCCCCTCTGTGGTTGCCTTTGCAGGCGGTGAGACCCCGGTAATTGGTCACGCTGCCAACAGGCAGCGTATATTAAACCCTAAGAAGACCGTCTATTCAGTAAAAAGATTTATGGGCAGACGCGGCTCAGAGATCAAGGAAGAGGATATGTTTGTTTCGTATCCTGTAACTGGAACCGGTGAGGAACCTATAAGCATACTCATTGATGAGAAATGCCACCTTCCGGAAGATATCTCGGCATTTGTCCTGAAAAAACTCAAGGGTGATGCTGAACGTTATCTCGGTGAGACTGTTGATCGTGCCGTTATTACAGTCCCTGCATACTTCAATGACGCCCAGCGTAATGCCACAAAGAAGGCCGGTGAGATTGCAGGGCTTAAGGTGGAACGTATAATCAACGAACCGACAGCAGCCGGTCTTGCATATGGCCTGGATAAAAAACTTGACGCAAAGATAGGGGTATATGACTTCGGCGGCGGGACATTTGATATATCCATACTTGATATAAAGAAGGGTGTTTTTCAGGTTTTATCTACATGTGGTAATACCCGTCTTGGCGGTGATGACATCGTCCGCAGGCTTATAGATTTCCTGCTTAAAAAGATAGAGGAGGGTGGAGGAGGAGACCTTTCAGGCAATCTTATGGTCTTAAGCCGGATAAGAGAGGATGCGGAAAAGGCGAAGTGTGCGCTATCTTTTCAGGAGGAAGTAGAGATATTCATACCGTTCCTGACTTCATCTTTTAGCTTGAAATACAGGTTAACACGTAAAGAGTTTGAATACCTTGCCGGAGACATAATAGAGCGTACAAGAAGACCATGTCTTCAGGCAATGATGGATGCCAAACTAACACCAGATGATATTGATGAAGTAATACTGGTGGGTGGGTCTACCAGGATACCGATGGTGAGACAACTTGTGGAGGAGATATTTGGAAAAGCCCCTGATGCAGCGATTAACCCTGATGAGGCGGTTGCCCTGGGCGCTGCCATCCAGGCAAATGTCCTGTCAGGGCATATATCCAATCTCCTGTTGCTGGATGTTACCCCTCTTTCCCTTGGTATAGAGACATACGGCGGCTTCATGAATGTCATTATCCCGAGGAACACCACTGTTCCAACTAAGGCCGGCGAACTCTTTACTACGGCAGTGGACAATCAGCAGGCAGTAACTATCCATGTTCTTCAGGGGGAGCGTCAGATGTCTGCTGATAACTGGTCGCTCGGCACATTCCTGCTTGAAGATATAGAGCCGGCGCCGGCAGGTGTCCCAAGGATAGGGGTGCAATTCACAATAGATGCGGACGGTATACTCCATGTCCTTGCAAGGGATGTAAATACAGGGAGAGAGAAGCTGGTACAGATGAAGTCCACCCTCGATGTATCAAAAGATGCTGTGGAGGAAATGGTGAGGGAGTCTATTGAGCATGGAAAAGAGGATACCGCAAAAAAGGAGTTATATGATGCAAGGTTGGAGGCGGATAAGGTCCTTTCTGCTACAAAGAAGGCCATGGATAAATGTGGAAGGCTTTTAGAACAGGAGGAAAGAGCTGCAATTGATAAGGCCCGTAGTGATTTAGAAGAAGCGATAGAAAGGAATGATGCAGCAGGGATAAAAGATTTTACTGTAAACCTGAATAAAGCCACCGAGAGATTGGCTTCTCTGCTGCTTGAAGAGACTGCAAAGGAGATTGTAGAGAAAGGAAGAAGATGAAAATAATCAAACCCTACAAAGGCATCTATCCAAAGATCCACCCCACAGTGTTTATCGTGGAATCAGCCGTTATTATCGGAGATGTAGAGTTAGGCGAATATTCGAGTGTATGGTTTAATGCAGTTATCCGTGGTGATGTCCATTATATTAGAATCGGGAACAGGACGAATATACAGGACCTCTGTATGCTCCATGTGACTAAGGACACATACCCTCTGATACTTGGTAATGATATAACAGTGGGTCACTCTGTTACCCTGCATGGCTGCACCATAAAAGACAGATGCCTGATAGGGATGGGAGCGACTATTCTGGATGATGCAGTGGTAGGAGAGGACTGCTTCATCGGTGCGGGCGCCCTTGTTACTGAAGGTTCTGTAATTCCGCCCGGCACACTTGCACTTGGTGTCCCTGCCAAACCAAAGCGTGACCTGACAGATGCAGAAAAAGCAAAGATAAGACAGTCGGCCCAGAATTATATAGATTATGCAAGGACGTACAGCAATAAATAGGCTCATTATTTTAGGTTCTTTCGTAAAAAAGTTGAAATGACCATTAAAAATCCTAAATCCGAAATCCTAAATCCTAAACAATATCAAATGTTCAAAATCCAAAATTCAAAACAACATCCTATTGGGTAGAGGTTTTGGACATTTGAATTTAGGATTTTGAATTTGTTTAGGATTTAGATATTAGAATTTAGAATTTAGAATTTACCTAAGACCTCAACTTAAATACGAAAGAGAGTTATTTCATGGAGGTGCAGAGATGAGAGTAGAGAAAGACATTGAAAAGGCGGGCTTTTACCAGTACTACCCGGTAGTTCCTGCAGTAGTTGTTGTCAAGTCCGGAGATGAGTTGGATGCACTGGCATGTGCATGGCACACAGCCCTGTCATTTGAACCGCCCCTTTTTGCCGTTGCAATCTCCCCTAAACGGTATTCATGCAAGATGCTTAAGCAGAACGGTGAGTTCACTGCAAATTTCCTCACCTTTGATAATATAGGGATTATAGCAGCGGTAGGGAGGACTTCAGGGAGAGAGATGGATAAATTTTCTACGTACAGGATAAAGACCATCCCCTCAACGGAGATACAGACCCCTGTACTCAAAGACTCATATGCCGCATATGAATGCAGGGTTGTAAAAAGGTATACCCTGGGTGACCATGTCCTCTTTGTTGGAGAAATATTAGCAGTTCATTATAAGGAAAGGTGTTTTGATAAAAAGAAGAAGACACCGCGTCTTAATAGTGTCACACCTGCCCTATATTTAGGGGCTGATTATTATGCCGGCATTCAATCGTTCGGGGAGGTAAGGGTGAGTAAAGAGGACGTGATGGGAAAGGTAATGGGACGGAGAGAGAGAAAAAATAATAAAGAATAATGGATTTTCAGATGAAACACTCAGGCTGGCTTAAAAGGTCTCCGATGCAGGCAGCGCGCTCCCACTTTGCTGCAACTGCACATAAGGGCAGCGTATATGTATTTGGAGGAGGCGGTACCGGGTTTGGCAGCCTTAACAGCACAGAGATATATGACCCAAAGGCGGATGTATGGAGCAAAGGGAAAGAGATGCCTACGACCCGTTCAGGTGCAGTTGCTGCTGTACTCAATGATAAGATTTATGTCATCGGCGGTGGTCTGAAACTCCCTGACGGGAGGTTTGAGTTCTTTAAAACTGTTGAGATATATGACCCGCAGACTGATACCTGGTCTAATGGGCCTGATATGTTGATGCCCCATGATTATCCTGCCTCTGTGGTCCTTGGGGGGGGAATTTATGTTATAGGCGGCCACCATCCTGAGGCAACAAAAGGAGGGCCGATGACCGATCCGGGTTTCTCCTTTTGCGAGATGTTCTATCCCAGGGATGGTTTATGGAAGGAAATAGCCCCGATGCCAACGGCACGTTTTGCCCTTGCCTCAGCCGTTCTTCACAATAGAATATTGGCAATGGGCGGTGCAGGATTGAGAAAAGACGGGTTTAAGAACTTTGATGTTGTGGAGTCTTATGACCCGGCCTTGGATAAGTGGATTGACGCAGGTTTCAGGCTTCCATACCCTGCTGCCGGTTTGGGGGCATGTGTGCATAATAACAGGTTGTTCATTATTGGCGGAAATAGTGGTGGCAGGATAGAGAACCGCTTTGCATGTCATGACTTTGATTTAAATAAATGGACAGGGCTTGAACAGATGGACGAAGGACGGATAGTGATGGGGGTTGTAACTATAGGGGATACTCTTTATATAATAGGAGGCCGCGGCCCGGACGGGAAAACGCCTGTTGCCCATGTGCTTTCACTCCAATTTCCCTTAATGTTCCACACCATGTAAAACCCAGTCATTAATTGCAGAGGCAATATCCTCGGATAAATTTAAAAACCTTACCCCATAGCCGGGTTCAAGCTTACTTGCAGGGTGGTACCTTCTTGTCCATACCACCTCACACTGACATCTTACCGTAATTGCTGTCTTTGGAATCTGAAATGCTATGTAGAACCTCTCTCCCGGCTCCCTGGGATTTATCGATGCTATAAAAAGCCCTCCACGGCTTATATCTTTTGCATAACCAAACAGGTGTTCACGCTCGTTCTCTTCTGTGATCTTGAATACTATGATAGGTTCTCTTAGATACCTTCTCCTCTCTCCTGTCTTTTGGGTCCCTTCCAGTTCTTCCATATACTGGTCTCCACCTGCTTCTGGGCGGAATATTACCTTAACACTGTAATAAAATCAAGTTGTTTTTGCCCCATACCTTATCTCCCTTTACCGTGAAAATACCCCGGGGGGATCATTTTACCGTTGTTGACACATTGTATTCGTATGTGATAGAACCTTAACTTGAAAGGAGGACTGGATCATATGAAAAATCAGATTGGCAAGAAAAATATGGTCTTCGGGTTTGCATACTTTATTACGACACTGATGCTCGGGTTATATTTGGCTGTGAAGGCCAAGAACGGTAATCCTGAGTGGAAGGAAAGTCCTGTCCATGAGATACTTGGCGCAGCCCATGCACATGGGAATCTCGAGTCACTCTTAAACATAGTAATTGGCTATATCATATGTCAGCTTGAAGCCGCTTCAGGATTAGCCAATGTTGTAAGTATTCTCCTTCTTATAGGGGCTATTTTTCACTCAGGCATGTTATACCTTACAGGACTTGGAATAGGAGGGGCTATTAATATCGCTCCTCTCGGCGCCATATCGCTTATAGTGACCATGGCCCTCATGGCATATCTTGTTGCTGTAGGATTTAAAAAGTAAAAGGGTCCTTTCTCAGTCCACTCAATGCCGGTTTATCAGCAAATCCTTTATACTGGATAAGGACCTTAAATACATTCCCCATCCTCCCCGGCATAATAAGGTTTTTGATCAAGAGCCTCTCCTTTAGCGCATCGCTCTCTGCAGGTGTATTTGAGCCTACAGCCTCTATCATTTCCCCTATGCCCAGTCCGAACAGGAAGTGCATCTGGTCGGTGAAACCAGCACTCTTAAGTCCCACCTCTTCTCCTATGAGCATAAGGGTTGTGAAATCTACATGGCTTGTCATATCCTGTTCACCTATATTTATAAAGGGGTTTTCAACTACTCTGTGCCGGTGATAACAGAGGAGGGTTCCACTGCTTCTGTCCGCTGCATATAACTCCTCAGCATGATACCCGTAATCTATGGTTATAACAAACCCCTTTTTTAAGGCCCCTGCAACCCACCTCATCCATTCTACAGCCCTCAGATTTACTTCAGCCCGCTGACCCTCTTCCAGCTCTATCCCTATCCTGTCAAGGTATTTTTCAATCTCGGGGGAAGATGGTTGATCAAGTATCTCCACAAACACATCATTCTGTAATCCAACAAATAACTCCTTCAGCCCACCTCTTTTTTTTTCAACTATATGCACCGGAAAGGCGTCAACGAGTTCATTTGAGAGGAAACACCCTGTAACACCAGTAAGAAACATTGGGTCTGAGGCATTCACCCATCTTATCTTTGCACTCGAAAATCCATTAGTAATCCCCTCACCCTGCCCCTCTCCCCACCCCCCTCCAGATCCTCCCCCCACAAGGGGGGGGAGGAAAAAGGTGGGGGGGTGATTTACAGGGGGAGAGGGTAAGGGTGAGGGGGTTTCATCTGAAAACCCACTGT
>JACRGZ010000040.1 GCA_016234155.1 Nitrospirota bacterium
CAGCTAAGTCCCCTTATTCATCTGAAAATCCTTCTGAAAATCAGGATTCAAGGGGTCAAGTGGTCGAGGGGTCAAGTGTAGGGAAAAGGCAGAGATTGAAGCGGCAATGGCCTCTTCACTTGAACCCTTGAATCCTTGACCCCTTGAACCCTTTATTTAATTTTCATGCCTCCTTTGTGTCCCTTATGAGCATGTCTGTCTCATTTCTGTACACCCTTATTGTCTCCGTATCCCCTGCCTGAAACAGCTTGATAAGCCTCAATCTTGCAAGTTCCAAGAGTGCAAGAAAGATTACTACAATGGTACGCCTTGAGTAGCCGTCATCTATCAGGCCAAGTAGCGTGAGTCCCTCTGTGCCTGTGATGTCTAATCTCTCTATTATGGTTGTCATCTTTTCACGCACTGTAAGCTCGTCAGGGACTATTTCCATGGATGTTTTATCAGGTATCCTCTGGAGCACATCTCTGAACGCCTCTATCAGCTCAAATATACCAACCTCAAGCAGCGCCTCTTCCCCTCCGCCTTCTTCCGGCAGGTCATTTGGATTATAAAATATATCACGCCATATCTCTTCTCTATTTCCAAGCTCTTCTGCTGCCTCTTTAAATCTCTTATATTCAAGGAGCCTTCTGACAAGTTCAGCCCGCGGGTCCTCTTCTTCCTCTTCTTCACCAGCTTTTTCTTCGCATGGAAGCAGCATCTTTGACTTTATATAGGTTAGTGTGGCGGCCATAAGGAGAAACTCTCCTGCTATTTCCAGGTTTAACTCCTTCATCAGATCTATATATTCAAGATACTGTTGCGTAATAAGAGAGACAGGGATATCGTATATGTTAAGCTCGTTTTTCTTTATAAGATGTAACAGGAGGTCAAGGGGACCCTCAAAGACCTCAAGCTTTATCTGATAAGACATCAAGATTCTGTTCCTCAAAACATAGTCAAACATATTCATAGTCATTCGACTATGTCTTGGCCTCCGGGATAGAGGCTTGTTTCGCTCTCCGATTGACCGGTGCGGTAGTAACGGCTGCTAAGCCTCCCGCTTGGCGACGATTAACATCTCCTACACAGTCTGGTGTGCGTAGTTCTCCGGTGTCTGGAGTCCTGCCCAGAACAGTCCGCTCCGACCCGTTCTCTGCCAACCTGGATTTGAGAGATTCCCATTCCCTCAAAATATAGGTCGTGGTTTCAGGTGCAAGACCTGAAGGCAAAGAAACCGAGTCGCTACATTCCAACCGGCGCAGAAACCTCTCCATAAACACTTCTTTAACCGTTCTGTAAGGCATATACAGAGTAATGGCTGGTTCTGAGTATCTATGGAGATAGTTTATAGCGGCAACTCTGTCTGCTCCGGCGCCATGTCCGCAAAAGGCACATTTAAACACATCCCCGTTGCGGCTCTTATTCCAGACGAACCCGCATAAGGGACATGTTTGACTGCCGTAGGCAGGATTGACCTGCTTGTGAAGGGAACATCCCTCCAATGCCTTAAATTCTGCCCTGTCCTGGATAATCCCTTTAGTCCAGGCAGATAGTTTTCTATTTATGTTTTTTGGCTTATTAAAAGTAAAAACATGACGCAGATCCTCAGTAACCAAGACAGATGGCTTTTTGTTTTTGATAAGCGTATTGAACCCGTTATTAATCTTATTTGATACAGAAGCCTGTGCTTTATACCTTATCCTGTCTTTCTTTTTAAAACCAAGGTTAAACTTCCTGATATGGGTTGCTTTGTGATTATTGCCTTCCCTACGATACTTCTTTTTAAGGGCATGTAATTTATTTCTGGACTTGCCTGTTCTGTCTAATTTGTCAGAAAAGGCAGTCAGTATTTTGCCAAGTCCTTCCCCGTAAGTCTTCCCCTCTATATCAGTAAAGGCTTCTGTGTATCCGAAGTCTATAGCTTCTACCGGATTGGATTCAGGTATTCTCTTTGCTTTGATATTTGCCGTCTGATGCACTTCAACCATATGTTTGTTACGATTAAGTATGATCCTGATGTTTCCGGAGACAACACCCCTACCCAGAAGAGGGATTATAAGCCGTTTACCTCGACTCAACGTCATAATAGAGATATACTGCGTGTTGTTTTCTTCAAACACCGTATACATATTCTGATCAAGACAGAAACTGCGGCTGCCCTTGACGCTAGGGTTCCTACCTCTGTGCTTACGAATAATCCTGTTCAGATAACTGCCTGCCTTTTTGATATCTTTTGGACTAATCTTAAAGTCGGGGATGGGATAGTCGCGCATCAGCAGCATCTTGAGATAAGCATAAGACTTAAGAATCCAATAGCAGTAATGCCTTTGAGCATCTGAAAGATTGGTGTTATTGTAGATAAGAGGCGATAGGCTCGCAAATAATGCCTGCCAGTTCTTATCCAGAGTCTCAACAGCATCTTTTAGAGCAAGCTTCCATTGCCTTGCCTGAAGCCCAAAAAGAGATTGATATCTGGATTTAACCAGAATGTCACGTTGTATGCGGTCAGAACTTAACTTTTCTGTGTTGCCTGTATGTGATAGTTCACAGAACCATTTGTCTTTCTCTGAAGCATAGGAGCGTGCGATATCAGAGATAGCGCTCCACTTGCTCCTGTTTAATCGCCTGCTATATCGTTTGATTGTTCTCATCCGGCCGTTCCCGTAGAAACTCCTTTATCTTTTTTTTGTATTTCCTTAATCCATAAAGCCTTGAAGAAAAACAATGAATAATGGATAGCAAGTCCTGCGTCATTTCTTCTTCTGGTGACAGAGAATCCTGGTTTATAATAATAACTTTGGTTCCGTGATTCTCACAGAACTTTCCAAACCACTCAAATCCAAATCTAACGAACCTGTCTTTATGAGCAATGATAATGCTTGATACCTCGCCTCTTTCAACCATTTCCAATAAGTTCAGGAAGTTCTTTCTTGTGTAATTCAGTCCGCTGCCTATATCAAACAACCACTCTGATACATCTATACCTCTTGCTATAGTAAATTCCTCAAGTGCATTTTTTTGATTTATAAAATCTCCTTTTTGCCTGGAACTCGAAACGCGATAATAAACTATGTTCTTTTTATCTTTTGTTGCTTTTTGACCTATATATTCAAGATATTGATCATGTGTGTAATAACGTCTATTTGTTTTAGACCTGTGAGATTTAAGTATTCCATCTCTATCCCACCTTTGTAATGTTTGAACCGATTTGCCTATTAGTTTTGCAAACTCGTTTAATCTATATATATTCATCATAAATATATATAGACATGCTTCGCTATGTAAGTCAAGAACTATTCATACTCTAACTTCTCATTACTAATTACTAATTACTAATTACCTGCTACTTCTCTTAAGCCTCTTCAACCGCAATATATCTTCCCTTTCACGTTCTTCCAATGTTCTGCTTATGTGTCTTAATCGTTCCTTTGTTTTGGGGATGATTATCTCTTTGATGGCATTTATCTTGCGTGCAGTTTTCTTAACCTCGTCGCCTATACGCCTCATGTGAGATTCTGTAGACGCCGTATTCAACATAGTTTCTAAAACCATCTCAAACCCTTTTGCAGATGCATCTATTGTACTTGAAGTGGTCATAAATGCATATCCCCGCGCGTCAAGCGCTCTTCGCATCGTTTTATAATGAATCTCTGAGAACTTAACCCCCCATATATTTCTTCTCACAACGTCTATTGATATATCCCTTTTAGCTGCAAAGGATGCGGACATCACCCCTTCTGTTCCATCCATACTAATGGCACGTATAAGCTCAACAGCAGCCACCTGTGTCCTGCCTCGCAGGGTATGCCTCTCTGCCATGACATCCTTATAGATACCGAGGAGCTCTTTGACAAGTGATGTCCTCTTATCCTCAAGGAGTCCCATACCCCTTTCCGCTGCTGTAACCTGTGACCGCAGATTCAGCAGATTCATCCGGTTAGGACTTGGCCGCTCTTCCATAATTATCCAATCTCCATATACCAAGTTGACGCTCAAAAATGCCCAGGTGCAAGGAAGGACAAGGATTTGAGCCGAGGCGTACTTTTTCGTACGTTGAGGCTCAAATCCGCAGTCCTGACGCCGCACGACCCATTGCATTTACTTCGTAGCAATGGGTGCCCCGCATTTTTCAGCGTCAACTTCCATAATATTTCTCCATTATCTCCAGCCTTACTCTGGTAAATCTATCCTCCGGAAATCTTTGCAAAAGTCTCCATCCAAGCCCTAACGTCTCAATAATGTCACGGCTTGTATCACCCTGATTTATATACTCCATTTCAAGGTCAATAGCAAATTTGAGCAGCAGCCGGTCAGATTCCGACAGGCCTTCTTCGCCCACGATAGATGCCATGCGCCTAACGTCTCTCCCCTGTGCATAAAAGGCGTATAACTGGTCAGCCAATTCCCTGTGATCCTCTCTTGTCTTATCTACCCCTATCCCGAGGTTCATAAGCCTTGAGAGACTTGGCAGGATATCTACAGGCGGATAGCCCCCTCTCTTGTGAAGCTCTCGTGACAGCACTATCTGGCCCTCTGTTATGTATCCGGTAAGGTCTGGTATCGGATGGGTGATGTCATCGTCCGGCATAGTAAGAATAGGGATCTGGGTAACAGAGCCTTTTTTCCCCTTTATACGCCCTGCCCTCTCGTATATGGTGGCAAGGTCTGTGTACATATACCCGGGATAACCACGCCTGCCGGGAATCTCTTCCCGTGCAGTAGCTACCTCCCTAAGGGCCTCACAATAGTTCGTCATGTCAGTAAGAATGACCACTACATGCATGTCATGTTCAAATGCGAGATACTCTGCGGCAGTAAGGGCAAATCTTGGTGTGAGCAGTCGTTCGATAGGAGGGTCTTCGGCAAGATTGAGGAATATGGTACTCATATGAAGTGTGGCCCCCCGCTCAAACTCTTCTATAAAGAATGATGCCTCTCTTGAGGTAATGCCAATACCGGCAAAGACAACCGCAAATCCTTCCCTCTCACTAACCACCTGTGCCTGTCTTAATATCTGTCCTGCTATCTCTTTTGCCGGCAGACCAGGGCCCGAAAAGATAGGGAGCTTTTGTCCCCGGACAAGGGTATTCAGTCCATCAATCGCAGAGATTCCTGTCTGGATAAAGTCGGAAGGCTCATCCCTGTTAACCGGATTAATAGGGTATCCGGTGATCGTTGCCCTTCTGTTCGGGATAACCGGGGGGAGGCCATCTATAGGTTTACCTGTACCGTTAAACCTCCGTCCTAACATGTCAAGGGATAAGTTGACCTTAGCGACACTACCGCTAAAGAAGATATCTGTCTCATGGATACCGATTCCTGCCGTCTCCTCGAGGAGTTGTATGACAGCATATTCATCAGACACCTCGATAACCTGTCCGCTCCTCTCTCCTCCGTCAGATAACACAATCCTTACCATTTCACCGATCGAAACATTGGATGCCTGCTCTACAAAGAGGAGCGGGCCAGCGATGGACCGTGCTGTTCTATATCTCCGTGTTAGTAGGTCCATTTATATCCTGTTAATAATATCCTTTCCCTCTGTTTCCAATTTCTCCACCCGCATATTTTTTACATCCCTTAAAATAATCTTCCTCTCTTCAGTGAATATCTCATCCATGTTACGTCCCTCACTCAATTCCCTCAGGGCCGTTTCATAAACCTTAAAGAATATCTTTAACATCCAGTACTGCTTCTCAAGGGAACAGAATGCATCAACAGGCGAATATGGAGACTGTTGCAGATAGTTCTCCCGCAGCAGACGTCCCATCTCTGCAACAATCCTGTCCCTATCCCGGAGGGAATCAGGTCCCAGGAGCTGGACAATATCCTGAAGCTCCTCTTCCCTCTGCAGGATTGTCATAAGCTCTGACCTCAGGCGCGGCCAGTCATCCACAACACATTCCTTGAACCATCCATCCAAGTGATAAAGGCTGAAACTCCTCCCCCAGTTTATCGCCGGATAATGCCTCCTCCTCGCAAGGTTGGTATCAAGCGCCCACATGGCGCCTGTAACCCGCATGGCGCTCTGCGTGACAGGCTCAGAGAAATCACCACCAGGCGGGGATATCGCCGTACATACCGTTACAGAGCCCTTCCTCTCACCTTTGCCCAGACACTCTACCAGACCTCCACGTTCATAGAAGGCCGCAAGACGTGATGCAAGATACATGGGGAACCCTTCTTCGCCGGGCAACTCTTCGAGCCTGCCCGATATTTCCCTCATTGCCTCAGCCCAGCGCGAAATACTATCGGCAAGTACAGCAACATTATATCCCATGTCCCTGTAATATTCACCAATGGTAATCCCGGTATATATAGATGCCTCGCGGGCAGCAACAGGCATATTGGAAGTATTGACTACCAGTGTCGTCCTGTCCATGAGTGGATGACCGGTATATGGATCTGTTAATCCTGGAAAGTCTGCCAGCACCTCTGCTATCTCATTACCCCGCTCTCCGCACCCAATGTAAATTATAATGTCTGTTTTAGCAAACTTGGCAAGTGTCTGTTCCAAGACCGTTTTCCCGGTCCCAAAGCCTCCCGGAATGATAACACTTCCACCCATAGCGATCGGAAACAGGGTGTCTATTATACGTTGACCTGTTATAAATGGTATAACGGATGCGGCCTTCTTCTTGAATGGTCTTGGCCTGCGCACAGGCCACTTTCGGACAAGAGTTATATCTGTGCCACCTTCCAGCACCGCAATTCCATCCTCTACAGAGAACTCACCTTCAGATATCTCCGCTATGACACCTCGGACATCAGGGGGAACCATCACCCTGTGTGTAATTGTGGTTGTCTCCTGGATTGTACCTATGATATCCCCCTCCTCCACTTCCTCCCCTCCCTTTACCGAAGGTACAAATCGCCATTTCCTGGCACGATTCAGTGAGGGGATGGTAACGCCTAACGTGTCACCCTGACCCTGAAACAAGTTCAGGGGTTTCAGGGTCTCTGTGGATATAAATCCTGCAGAGCCTTTGGCAATCTCTTCAAGCGGCCTCTGTACCCCGTCAAATATGTTGGAAAGGAGTCCTGGCCCGAGCTCGACACAGAGAGGCTCTCCTGTATCAATGATCTCGTCACCTAAGGTCAGGCCTGTGGTCTCCTCGTAGACCTGTATAGTTGCACGATCACCATCGATGCGTATAACTTCGCCGAGTAATCTCATCTTACCCACGAAGACGAGGTTATACATCTTTGAAGTACGCATATTCCTGGCGACTACAGTTGGGCCAGATATCTTTGTGATTATGCCGGGCATGATTGTATACTATATGGGCATTATTGATAAAACAAGGGGAAAAGTAAAGGAGGAGCCTCTTGCAAAAGTCTCAATTTGTCACCTTATGTTATTTAACTTATATCAATTTGATATTATTTATAGTGAAGACAATAAGTAACTTGTAGGGCAATCCTTTAGGATTGCTTATTTTGCAGGGCTAAACCCTGAACTTGTCTCGCAAGGCACGAATAAAGCCTTAAAGACCTTCAGTCTATCTACCTGAGTAGTTACAAAAGGAGTTGTTAAAACAAGGTTATTGCCACAACGCCTCCGATCATCAATATAGAGCCGATGAGTCTTTCGGTAATATTTATTTCATTAAATAGCGTCCACCCATAAATTACACTAAAAATAAGGCTGCATCTCTTTACAGATATCATATATGCCATCATTGAATCTATTCCCCAATTTCCCAAAGCCGGAAGGATAGTTCCAGAATATGGAGATGAGAATCTTCGGGAAAAGATTTATGAGAACCTATACTACCTTTCGCATCTCAACCTTTACATCATAACCGAGTTTATGAAGGTAGTCATAGCAATCATCCCAGGTAAGACCAAATTCACGGACATCTACAAGCCCTATGTTAGATAAAATCTCCCGTATAAGTTCAAAACTCCTATCCTCGAAGTCTGCCTCTCTTAACATATCCTCTGCCCAGCTAACAAGGCTTGATAAATCTATTTCCCTGTTTATGTATCTCATAAGCATCTCTGCAAGTAGTTCTCTTGTCAGGATCATTGTCACTCCTCCTATATTTTCCTATGGCCTTTGTCCACTGGAAATTTTTCATGGACTTCTGTTAGGTCGCCATTTTCATCATAGATTTCTTGATAAAATTTAACCGTTTCTTCCATAGCATCCACTTCTTGAACATACCTTGCCTTCCATCCATGTTTGCCCTTTACCTCAAGCCAGTATTTTCGGCCACC
>JACRGZ010000042.1 GCA_016234155.1 Nitrospirota bacterium
AAAATTGAGTAAATGTGGAGTGCAACGACTCCAGTCGTTGCATGCAAAATCTGGAGATTTTGCACTCCAGAAGCTTCGGATTTTCAGGTGAAAAGTCTGAAGTCTGAAGTCCAGTGTCTGAATTGCAGTTCAGTATTCTGTATTTATTCATGGAGAAAGAATGATCAAGGCAATCGTTACAGGCGCTGCCGGTCGTATGGGCTGCAGCATAATAAGGGCTATACACCAGACTGACGGGATAGAGGTCGTCGGAGCCGTTGAGCATGAGGGACATCCTCTTTTTGGCCGTGATGCAGGGGAGGTGGCAGGATTAAGCCCGATAAAGGTCAGGATTGTATATGGTCTTGAAAATATTCTTGAGAGGGCTGACGTGGTTATAGACTTTACAACTCCTCAGGCAACCTTTTCTAACTTAGAGAAGGTGTCTGCTGCGGGTAAGGCTATGGTAATTGGGACTACCGGTTTTACAAAAGAGGAGGAAGAGAAGCTAAGGCAGCTTTCGGCAAATATCCCCTGCATCTTTTCACCCAACATGAGTGTGGGTGTGAATCTCATATTTAAGATATTGGATGACATGGCAAAGGTACTGGGGGATGATTATGATGTGGAGATTGTAGAGACACATCACAGAATGAAAAAAGATGCCCCCAGTGGTACAGCGATGAAGATGGCGAAGATACTTGCCGCCGCACTGGGAAGGGAGCTTGCAACAGTAGGAAGGTTCAGCCGTCACGGCATCATTGGCGAACGTGACAGGAAAGAGATAGGTGTGCAGTCCCTCCGTGCCGGAGATATTGTTGGTGATCATACAGTCCTGTTTGGAGGAGCAGGTGAGCGCATAGAGATAACCCACAGGGCACACAGCCGCGACAACTTTGCCCGTGGCGCAATAAGGGCCGCCATGTGGGTAGTGAAACAACAGCCGGGTCTGTATGACATGATGGATGTGCTGGGGTTGAAGCTATGAGTAGTGAGCAATGAGTGATGAGAAGTAAGAAGTAAGAAGTAAGGAGTAAGGAGTAAGAAGTAAGAAGATGTAGGGAGGTAAATTGATGGCAGAGGGGTTCATCCAGTCCATGTTCGCTGAGCGCATAGGCGGAGGCAAATTCGGCAAAGAAGATAAGATCTATAAATTTGAAAAGATAAAGCGTGCCAAGGCGGCGGCGCTAAAGACAAATCCCGAGGCTGAACTGATCGACCTCGGTGTGGGGGAACCTGATGACATGGCTCCTCCTGGCGTGGTAGAGGCCATGCAGAGGGAGTGTGCACGCTGGGAAAACCGTGGTTATGCAGACAACGGCATCATGGAATTCAGGGAGGCCGCTGCACGGTATATGGGGCAGGTATACGGCGTAAAGGGGATAAACCCGGAGAATGAGGTCATCCATGGCATAGGTTCTAAACCCACACTCGCAATGATACCTTCTGCCTTCATCAATCAGGGTGATATTACCTTGATGACTGTGCCTGGTTATCCCGTAATGGGTACCCATACGAGGTGGTATGGCGGAGAGGTGGTAAACCTGCCGTTGAGAGAGGAGAACGATTTCCTCCCCGACCTTGATTCAATTGATGGATCAGTCTTAAAGCATACTAAACTACTCTATATAAATTATCCCAACAATCCTACCGGCGCTGCCGCTACGAAGGCCTTTTTTGAGAAGGCCGTAAGGTTTGCTGCAGAAAATAATATAATAGTCGTTCACGATGCGGCCTATGCAGCCCTCAATTTTGAAGGAAAACCTCTCAGCTTCTTGTCTATCCCAGGCGCTAAAGAGGTTGGGATAGAGATACACTCCCTCTCAAAGGCGTTTAATATGACAGGCTGGCGTATAGCCTTTGTAGTTGGAAATGAGAAGGTTGTAAACGCATATGCTTATGTGAAGGACAATTGTGACTCCGGCCAGTTTAAGGCCATACAGAAGGCCGGCATACATGCCTTGGAGCATCATGAACTGACTGCGGAGATCAGCAAAAAATATGAGAGGAGGCTAAAGGCGCTTGTTGAAACACTCAACTCCATAGGATTCTCAGCAAGGATGCCGAAGGGGTCTTTCTATCTGTATGTAAGGATACCAAAGCGGACAAAATCAGGGATGATATTTAACTCTGCTGAAGACTTTTCTGAGTTTTTAATAAAGGAAAAACTTATATCATCTGTCCCATGGGATGATGCAGGCAGCTTTGTAAGATTTTCCGCCACCTTTGTTGCAAAGGACATGTCTGACGAGAGACGCATACTGGATGAGGTCAGGAAGAGGCTGTCTGATATCCAGTTCGAGTTCTGAGAAGTTTTCCTCCAGGATCCCCTCCCCCTTAATGGGGGAGGGTTAGGCCTGCCCTGAACCATGTGCTGCCCTGAACTTGATTTAGGGTATTTCAGTATTGTTTCAGGGGCGGGGGTTAAAATGCCCGAAGTTACTCTCATCGAAGCCTTTATCGGCCTCGGCTCCAATATGGGAGACCGTAAGACTCACATTGAAGAGGCTGTTCACCTTCTTGATAACCCTCCTGACATAAAGATAGAACAATCATCGGCCCTGTACGTTACTGAACCTATAGGTTATGTGGGACAGGACTGGTTTCTGAACTCTGTTGTGAAAGTAATAACCACACTCTCTCCACACGACCTGCTCCACCGCTGTCAGACAATAGAGGATCATATGGGGAGGGTAAGGACCATGCTCTGGGGACCAAGGATTATAGACATGGACATACTCCTCTATGGGAAAGAGATCATAGAAGATGATGAGCTGATAATACCACAT
This sequence comes from Nitrospirota bacterium, assembly GCA_016234155.1. GTDB lineage: Bacteria > Nitrospirota > 9FT-COMBO-42-15 > HDB-SIOI813 > HDB-SIOI813 > JACRGZ01. The sequence continues at coordinate 2,769 of JACRGZ010000042.1, forward strand.
CCTAATATGCACAAGAGGAGGTTTGTCCTTGTACCCCTTGTTGAGATAGCTCCTATGGCTATACATCCAAAGTTAAATAAACCGGCAGCGGAGCTGCTGCGCCTCCTTAAGGATGGCCATAAGGTCGAGGTGTACAGGGAGTGCTGAGATTTTCAGGTGAAAATTAGGGGTCAAGGGGTCAAGGATTCAAGGGTTCAAGTGAAGAGGCCATTGCCGCTTCAATCTCTGTCTTTTCCCTACACTTGACCCCTCGACCCCTTGACCCCTTGAATCCTGATTTTCAGAAGGGATTTTCAGATGAAAATCATAGAAGATATAACAGAAATGCATAGCCTGGCAATGCAACTCCGCCATGAAGGCAAGACCATCGGCTTTGTCCCCACCATGGGGGCCCTTCACCAGGGACATTTAAGCCTTATGCAGCATGCAAAAAAAGAATCAGATGTAGTTGTGGCTTCCATTTTCGTAAATCCAACCCAATTTTGTCCCAGCGAAGATTATAAGGAATACCCAAGAGACATGGAAGGTGACATGGAAAAAGCAAAGGGTGCAGGTGTAGATATACTCTTCACCCCTGCTGTCTCTGCCATATACCCGGAGGGGTACAGGACATATGTAGAAGTCGAAGGGCTTTCCAGTGTATTGTGCGGGAAGGTAAGACCCGGGCACTTCCGCGGTGTGTCCACCATAGTCTTAAAACTCTTAAATATAGTGAAACCACACAAGGCATTCTTCGGCCAGAAAGACTATCAGCAGATAGTCATCATAAAGAGGATGGCCAGGGATCTCAACTTAGACGTAGAGATTGCAGTTCTGCCTACGGTGCGGGAAGAGGACGGACTTGCCATGAGCTCAAGGAACCAGTATCTAAACAAGGATGAGAGAATGTCGGCTGCTATCCTCTATCGCTCCCTACAGGAGGCCCGTTCACTTTTTGAGAAAGGTGAAATGTCCACAGAAAAATTAAAAGATGCAATTCTCAGCGCCTTTATGGGTAACTCGTCAGCTAAATTAGAGTATGTTGCAATAGTACATCCGGAAATCTCAGAAGAAGAGAAGGATGTTCAAAAAGGGACAGTAATCGCAATAGCAGCGCGTATAGGGGATACAAGGTTAATAGACAATATTATACTGTAATGCCTACTGAAGATATAAACCCCCGTTCCAAATATATAGATGCCCTGCCCATAGAAGAGATCATCAACCTGATGAACTATGAGAACCTGCTGGTGATAAAGACTATCAATTCTGCTAAGGGTTCCATAGCGTCGGCTATTAACGATGCGGTCGATACTATACGATCCGGAGGAAGCCTTGTCTACATAGGGGCAGGTACAAGCGGGAGGCTTGGCATCCTTGATGCCTCAGAGATACCGCCCACTTTTAATGTGACCGGTGAAGTGGTAAGGGCTGTTATAGCAGGGGGTGAGAAGGCGCTTACTGAGGCGGTTGAGGGGGCTGAAGATGATGAAGATGCTGGCGCTAAGGCAGTATCCGGAATAGGTGAAAAGGATATGCTGCTCGGTATAACAACAAGCGGTTCTACACCCTTCACCATATCCGCCCTGAAGGAAGGAAAAAGACGCGGGGCCAAATGCTGGCTCCTTACCTGTAATGATGTCGGTTATGGGTTTCTCGATGGGGTAATCAAGTTGATAGTAGGGCCGGAGATTATTGCCGGATCTACAAGGTTAAAAGGGGGGACTGCTACAAAGATAGTCCTTAACATGATTTCTACTGCCACAATGATCAGGCTGGGAAAGGTCTACAAAGGGTTTATGGTGGACGTAATCCCTTCCAACAAAAAACTGAGAAGGCGCGCATTAAGGATAATCCGGGATGTTACCGGGTGTGAAGACGAGGAGGCAGAGGTACTTTTTGGTAAGTCCGGAGGAAATGCAAAGACCGCTATATTGATGTATATGAAGGGGTTGAATAATGGGGAGGCAAAAGAGTTATTAGAAAGGTCAGGGAACTCGCTGAGAAAGGCCCTCGGGGAATGACTCGCAGTGAAGGGTTGACGCGAATCATCGGCCTTATGTCCGGGACATCACATGATGGCGTGGATGCGGCCCTGGTGGAAATCAAAAACCTACGGCTCACAAAGGATGATGAAAATCAAATAAAGGGGTCAAGGGGTCAAGGATTCAAGGGTTCAAGTGAAGAGGCCATTGCCGCTTCAATCTCTGCCTTTTCCCTACACTTGACCCCTCGACCCCTTGACCCCTTGAATCCTGATTTTCAGAAGGTATTTTCAGGTGAAATAAACCTCAGGCTAATCAAGCACCTCCACATCCCCTACAGTAAGTCTCTGCGGTCTGAGATCAGGAGGGCATTCAACGGTGACACTGAACTTATATGCAGACTAAACTTTAGATTAGGTGAAATCTTTGCAGAGGCCGTATTGTCACTACTGAAAGCAGCGGGTCTCAGGAATGAAGACATAGATGCAGTAGCCTCCCACGGCCAGACCATACACCACATCCCTCCATCAGGTAAAAAACAGGGTTCAACCCTCCAGATAGGTGAGGCATCGGTGATTGCGGAACGTACAGGGATACTGACCATCTCTGACTTCAGGACCACTGACATGGCCGCCGGCGGACATGGCGCCCCTCTCGTCCCGATGGCAGACTATCTGCTCTTAAAAGAATCCGGTAAAGTAAAGGTCGTCTTAAATATCGGCGGCATTGCTAATGTTACTATCGTCAGGGACAAAATAGATGAAACAGTTGCATTTGACACAGGCCCCGGCAACTCATTGATTGATGAGGCCACGTTGCTTATTTCAAAAGGAAAGAAATCATTCGATAAGAACGGGGCATTGGCAAGGTCAGGGCAAATAATCCCGAAACTCCTGAATGAACTCCTCTCCCACCCATATTTCAGAAAGAGACATCCTAAATCTACAGGAAGGGAGACCTTCGGGACTGAGATGGTGAAGAACATCTTTAAGAAATACAGAAATTATGCGCCACAGGATATATTGTCTACCCTCACCCATCTGACAGCCATAACCGTATACAATGCTATTACAAAATGCAAATCAGAAGAACTTATCCTGACTGGCGGAGGAACTAAAAACAGATTTCTTGTGGAACTGATTAATGAAAAGTTTAAGAACAGCGGCGTTAGAATCAGCGAAATATCAGCATATGGCATACCACCACAGGCAAAGGAGGCAATAAGCTTCGCCCTTCTATGTTACCTGTCGTTAAACCACAAACATGGGAACATACCATCAGTAACGGGTGCAAGGCATGGGGTAATTCTGGGCAAGATAACATTACTGATGAACTCGTAAAAAGTCTTTTTTGTCACCCTGAACTTGTTTCAGGGTCTCGTAACGCATTGATTTTATTAGAACCTGTCCTGATGAAAATCAGGATGCTGAAATAAATTCAGCATGACAAATTGGGTATTTTCCGAATTCTACCTCTTCAAATACCCATAAGGAGCGAGCGTCGTAATCCTCGCATCTTCCAACGCCTTTCCGACAGTAAAATGATACATATCTTGATAAGTATTATCAGTAAATCCCAACAGCTCATGGACAAGGTCATCAAAGTAGCATCCTATACCTGTACCACGGAGTGAATGCGCCTCGGCCTCCAGATATAGCACCTGCCCTATCATGCCGGCCTCCCAAAACAGTCGCCTGTATGCGTGCGGTTCATTCTCTATATTATCTCTGAACCTTGCTATCATTCCTACGGAAAATGTCCCATCACCTGCGATGTCCTGCTCACAGCTTATATAAACTGCCTCCTGCCTGAAATCACCTTTTTTAAGTAAATATAGCGGCAGTGTGTGTGGAACATCATTAACCCTATCCCATAAGAATTCAGCCGTACATTTCCCTTTAAACTCTTCAACATCCTTTTCATCTCTGAAAAGGAAATATAGTCCGGCATCAAGCCCTGTCACACGATGAACGAATATAAGGAGGTGAACAGAGACAGCACCAATGCCGGCATCAAATGGTGCACATTGCTGACGTGGAATCGTCTTATCGAGTATGGCAAGAAAATCCTTCCTGCTGATTGAGGTCTCTCCATCATACGATTGTCCGCTCCGTCTCTGACGTATAATTTTAGCTGCATTAACACCCGTTATTTCCTTTTCAAGGAATTCATGGTCATTATAGACAACGTCCTTCTTATCCGTTGCCGGTTTAACAGTTGCTGCGGACACATCATCAATCACATCCCACGCTACATGCTCTTCACTCAGGAAGTTTGGATCTCCAATGCAGGAGAGTTTCTTAAACATCGCGATAATTTCTTCCGGCATACCCCCCGGCATATCTGCTTCCTTAACCCTGTGCACAAACCAGAGCAGGTCTGCCTCTTCTTTTTCATGTTCTATCCATGCTGTTTTCTGGAATCCAAGCATTGTTTCTACGCTGCTGTCCGAAAGGGCATTCAGATATGTAACTTTCCATCCAAGGAGGCTCGCTGAGAAGCTCAGACAGGCCATTGCATGCCCCACATCATGATTACAATACCGGAAAGCACGCTCCCCGTATTTCCATGACTCTCTCCAGTAGATACTGCTCAGTGCAACGAAAAAGCCATCCGTCTTGAAATGCGACTTTACCTTTGACCACAGCAAATTATCAAATGTTGCCCGCCACTCAACTATATGCCGGTATGGATTATAATGATAGACTCCGCCGCAGTTCTCAGATTCACTCAACGGCGGCAGGATAAGATGTGCCTCTGTGGGGTGAAGATTCCCGCTTGATGGATTGATCCGCAGTGCCCATGTATCACCTGAGATGGATTTCCATGCAGAAAGCCCTACAGACAGCTCAAGGAAGGCGCCTA
>JACRGZ010000043.1 GCA_016234155.1 Nitrospirota bacterium
AAAAGTCTATGTCATCCCCGAAATCTTCTATCCCCGATAGAAGATTTCGGGGACGGATATGATTTTCTGTAATAAAACACTATATTCCCGCTTAAACCATGCGGGAATGACAACATTTTTATACTTTTGCAAGAGCCTCATAAGATTGCCCTATATTTTCCCTCCCCCCATTGTGGGGCAGGGGTAGGCTTGTCCTGAGCGAAGTCGAAGGAGTGGGGGGAGGGATGGTCAAGCGTTCAATCTTCTTTGTTGCAGGTTGTATATTTATAGTTGCCGGCATTATAGGCTTTATGCTCCCCTTTATCCCAGGCTTTATCCCTTTTATAATCGGTATCGTGCTGCTTTCGAGGTCGAGCACATTCATAAGGAGGCAGCTATCGAGGCTTAAGACCGCATTCCCACGGCAATATAAGAAACTGCATGCGATAAGGGAGAAGTTTTTCAGTAGTAAATAGTAGGGTGGGCATGATTATTGCTATTAAGATATAGGGTGGATAAACAAAAATGGGGGTGAAAAAATGTCTTTTAAAAGTGGATTAAGCATATTAACCGGAATTATTCTTGCCCTTTCATTAACTGCATGTGGGAGTGGAGGACCAAGTTCATCAAAAGATGACAATCCCGAGGAGGGGTTAGGTGGTATTGATTCAACAGAACTTGGCAATAACCTGGGGAAGGTGGGCATCCTTTTAAAGGACTCCCCCTCTGATGTGCCACGTCCGCCATCTTCAGAAGATCAATCTACTGTAGAGAATATATCCCAGATCTGGGTTACCGTGAACAAGGTGTCATTGAAGATGGAGGACGAGGAGTGGTTTACTGTATTTGAAGGTACACGGCCACACGAGCTCCTTTCATTGCAGGATAATTATGCCACCCTTCTATCAGTGACAACAGTCCCGGCAGGTAATTATGTGGAGGCAAGAGTTGAGATTGATCCGGCAGAGGGAAAGAATTGTTTGTATATAGATGGCGCAGCCGATGACTGGTTAAACCCTTGCGCAGATGGAGAGGCAAAGCTACTTGAGGTAGAGGTTCCGCCGGACAAGATAGATATAATCTTTGATCCTCCAATATACCTTGGTCCGGATACTACTGAGTATATAGTCCTTGACCTTCTTCCTGCAGAATCTATTCACCTGATCTATACGGGGAATGGTCGGTATATCCTGAGGCCAGAGATACATACCTATACAATGCCGGCATTTATGGAAGAAAATAGGTGGCCTGATATGAAGGTAGATAAACTTGAGGGCACAATAACAGGGGTGAGCGGCTGCGGTGACGACAACATACCGGATACAATGCTCCTTTCCCATAAATATGGCGGTGGGGAGATAAGTATTGATATTACAGGTGCAACTATATCTTATGAAGAGACCGGAGAGGCTGCTACCTGTGGAGCGTTGCAGATAGGCCAGGAGGTTGAGGTAAACGTAAGCATATCAAGTGAGGGAAGGGTGGTTGCTGAAGCGGTTGAGATAGAAATCTGAAATCCACATTCCGCACTCGCTATGATTTCTCCTTAATTCCGCACTCCGCAATCTTATACTACTGCTTACTTGTAAAAATATTAGTTAGTATGTTATTCCCGAAGTGTTTAATCGGGAATCTGGTTTATAAGCCATATCCGTCCCCGAGTGCTTCTATCGGGGATAAAAGCATTCGGGGATGACAACTATTTTATATCGTTTAATTTTGCAACTAAGCACTACCTCCTCCTCTTCCTCATCTCTTCTTCAAAAAACCGGTTGTACTGAAGAGTCCACTCAGGGCTTCCTTCAGCGACTTTTTTAGTATACGATGATAGCTTCTTTTTGACAATTGCATCCACATCATCATCTAAACGCAGTTCCGCTATAATTGACCGTTTGATCTCACGCAGCACCGAGATCTCGTCTTCTCTCAGGGTCACCGGGCTTTTTTTCAGGTCATTCAAGATTAGATGTGACAGATGAGTTATCTTATCCTCGCTCAGTATCATAGCAAATTCAAAAATAAAATATCAAAAATCAAAATGACAATTCAAAATGTAAAAAGCATAAAAAAGCCTCTTGAATTCGGGGTACCCACGAAGTGGGTCGTGTCATTTTGCATTTTGATTTTTGCATTTTAAATTAAAGTATTACCCCCTTCTCCCTGACGAGTTTATTCTTTACCATCTGGAACATCTTCTGGTAATTTACGCTCCCCTGCTCCAGCTCTTTTGAATGTTTCTTCAGTATCTCCCTGACCTCCTCATTGAGCCTGTCTTCAATCATCATCTCTTCAGTAATGGTATTTACCATCCTATTTATGAGTTCTTCTTCCCGGATCCCGACTGATATGAATCCGCCTTTGCTCAGTCCCTCTACAATGTTTTTTGCCAGTATGGCTATCCTCTCCTTTTTTAATTTCATAAACTTTATTCGTAATAGTTCACCGCAGAGACGCAAAGACGCAGAGAAAATTCTGTTATTTGATTAATTTCCATACTCAGCGCCTCTGCGTCTCTGCGGTTAGCTGAACTTTTACCTTTATTCTATCATCATGCCAGGGTGAAGTCTATCTTTCTCTTCTCCATATCCACCCTTTCCACACGCACCCGTATGCTGTCTCCCAGCCGGAATACCTTACGGGACCTGTCTCCCATGAGTCTGTACCCCTTTTCATCAAACTTGTAGAAGTCATCATAGAGGGATGTGACTCTGACAAGCCCTTCTACCAGGATATCTTTTAGCTCCACAAAAAAACCAAATGCGGTAACACCTGATATTACCCCGTCATACTCAACACCTGTCTTGTCCTGCATAAACTGTAGTTTCTTTAACTCAATTACCTCCCTTTCCGCCTCCATTGCCTTCCTCTCCCTCTCAGATGTGTGTCGTGCAATCTCCGGTAATATCGAATCAAGCGCTGCCTTTTTTTCCTTCTTTAAGTAATGCCTCTTTATAGTCTCTTTTATCAGGCGGTGCACAATAAGATCAGGGTACCTGCGGATAGGTGAAGTAAAATGGGTATAGTGTTGTGATGCAAGACCGAAGTGCCCGATATTCTCAGCGGAATACTTGGCCTGCTTCATAGAACGCAACAGAAGCTGATTTATCAATGTCTCTTCCGGTTTGCCTTCCAGCTTATTCAGCAGCCCCTGAAAGGTCTTTGGGTTTTGATGGTTTAACTTATACATGTATCCTATGCTTGAGATAAACTCATTAAATTCCGTGATCTTGTCTTCATCAGGAGATTCATGGACCCTGTATATAAAGGGTACAGGTTTACCCGACATGTGCTGGGCAACGGTCTCATTAGCCGAAAGCATGAATTCCTCTATGATCTGGTGGGCTATATTCCTCTCTGATTTGACTATCTCAATAGTCTTGCTCTGGAGATCAATTATAATCTCCGGCTCAGGCAGGTCAAAGTCTATGCTTCCACGCCTCATCCTTTTTGTCCTCAGTTTAAGGCATAACTCCTTCATGATGTGGAAAGATCCGATGGTATCCTTGTACCTCGCTGTCAGCTCTTTATCATCATCTGTCAGGATCCTCCTGACATCCGTATATGTCATACGCTCATTGCTGTTTATTATGCTCTCATAGATCCTGTAATCTGTACGGGTTCCATTACCGTCGAACAGCATCTCTACAGTAAGGGTAAGCCGGTCTTCTCTCGGATTGAGGCTACATATATGGTTGGAGAGTTTTTCTGGAAACATCGGGATAACGCGGTCAGGCAGGTATACGCTTGTCCCACGCTCATATGCCTCTCTGTCTAAGGTGGAATCCCATGGGACATAATAGCTTACATCTGCAATGTGCACCCAGAGGATAAAATGCCCGTCCTGACGTTTTTCTATAGAGACTGCGTCGTCAAAATCCTTAGCCCTCTCACCGTCAATGGTAACGGTTTTCAGACCACGCAGGTCGCGGCGGCCATGCACCATTACATCTGTAACCTCCTCCGGAAGGGCCTCTGATTCCGAGAGGACTTCAGATGAGAATGCAGTGGGAAGGGCATATTCCTCAATAATGACTTCCGTATCTATGCCGGGTGTGGTTGCACGTCCGAGTATTTTTATGATTTCACCCTCTGGATTTCTTGTATTCTGCGGGTAGGACGTTATCTTGGCGACAACCAATTCGCCATCTTTTGCCCCCTCGAAGTTCCCAGGGGCTATGTAGAAGTCATAGAATATTTTCCTGTCATTGGGAATAATAAACCCAAAATTCCTCCCCTTTTCAAACCTGCCGACGACCTTTTTGTGAAACCTCTCCAGTATCCTTATAATCCTCCCTTCCCTCCGGCCATCTGCCTTAATAGATTCAACCCTGGCCACTACCCTGTCGCTATGCATAGCCCCCATCATGTTCCTCCTGGGGATATATATGTCAGTCGCCCCTTCTGTGTCAGGTATTACAAAACCATACCCGTCCGGATGCCCCTGCAGGACTCCGGTAACAAGGTTCATCTTCTCAGGAAGCCCGTAGCGCTCTCCCCGGATCTTCACAATAAGGCCGTCATTTAGCAGCTCTTCTATTGTCTGTTCAAAGGTGCGACGCCCTTTTTTGGGCACAGAGAGGGCATCCATAAGATCCCCCAGCAGGAGGGGGCGGTATGCCTTGTCACGCATAAGGTTTAATATGTCGTTATGTGTAAGCTTCACCTGAAAATACCCCCTCAAATCCCCCCTTACCCCATAATCCCCCTAAATCCCCCTTTAAAAAAGGGGGACTTTTACCCCCCTTTTCTAAAGGGGCTGGGTTCCCGTTGCTGCGAAGCATTGCAACGGGAAGGGGGGGATTATTTTCATGTTCCTTTGTGAGCCATGGCTCATG
>JACRGZ010000044.1 GCA_016234155.1 Nitrospirota bacterium
CCACCGTCAGCATCTGTGACCTTTTTAAGTCTCCCCAAGACGTCATACTCAAAACTGGTTATCTGTCCTTTTGCATTTGTAGTCGAGACCACTCTGCCCAGTTTATCGTAGGTATTCGTGGTGGAGTTGCCCAACGGGTCTGTCACGGTTACAACCCTGTTCAAGACATCATAGGCATAGGTTGTTGTATTGCCCAATGGGTCAGTCTCCGTAAGTTTATTCCCATTGGCGTCATAGGTATAAGTGGTTTTATTGCCGAGGGAATCGGTTACTTCGATAAGATTTCCCACTGCATCATAAGAAAAGCCAGTGGTATTCCCATTCTTATCCATCACAGAGGTCTTCCTGTCCAGGGCATCATAAGTATATGACAGGGTATTGCCGGAAGGGTCAGTAATGGTTGTCAGAAGGTCTTTGACATCGTAGGTATAGCCGGCCGTATTCCCCATCGGGTCGGTAGCGGTAAGCTTATTGTTGTTAGCATCATAGGTGTAGCTCAGTACATTTCCCAATGCATCTGTAAGTGTGAGGAGATTATTGTTATTATCGTATGTATACGCTGTGGTCGTTCCGAGGGCATCTGTAACCGTAAGCCTCCTCCCCGCACCGTCATAGGTATATGTTGTCTTATTACCAAGCGAATCGGTAAACTCCGTGAGATTCCCCTCAGCATCATATGCATTGGTTGTCGTATTCCCGTTGGCATCGGTAATGGTGAAGGGCTGACCAAAGGCATCATAGGTAATGGTGGTATAATTCCCAAGCGGGTCGGTGGTCTTTATCAGATTGCCCCTGGCATCGTATTCAAATGTCGTGGTATTTCCGAGGGCATCCGTTCTCGTAAGGGGGTTGTTGCTGGCATCGTAGGTAATCGTTGTGACATTGCTCATGGCATCGGTCTTGGATGTGACATTTCCCATACTGTCATAGGTGTACCTTGTGATATTCCCATTCTTATCCGTCACCTGAATCCTGTTCCCGGCCTCATCATAGGTGTAATACGTTGAATTGCCCCTCGCATCCTCTTCCTGGATCAGCCTCAGAAGTTCATCATGATAGTGGATCGTTGGATTCCCGAGCTGATCAATAATCGTAGTCTTTCTGTTTGCCTCGTCATAGAGATATACGGTCACCCCCTGTTTTGCATCTTTCTGAGACACCACCACCCTTTTCTGGTCGTCATAGATGTTGGTAACAAAGGTATTCCCCAGCGGGTCGGTAGCGGTAAGCATCTGATGGTTGGCATCATAGGTATAGATTGTGGAATTCCCATTTCTGTCTGTTACAGATGTAAGATCACCATTGGCATCATAGGTAAACTGGAGGGTCCTCCCGATGGGGTCTGCAATCTGTGTGATATGATTGCCGGCATCATAGGTAAAGGCAATAACCCTCCCCACCGTGTCGGTGATCTGTGTGAGGTTGCCTCCTGTATAGGTGAGGCTTATCGTATTTCCGTTCTTATCCACAATAGATGTAAGCCCACCCGAGCCATCAAAGTTATATTGGGTTGAGTCCTTCTTTTTCAGTGTATATGTCCCATCACCGTTGTCTGTCAGGGTATCAAAGACACCGTATTGGGGTGTGTATCCACCTGAGCCATCCGGTGTCCATGTCTCGGTCTTCCCATCCCCCCAGCGGATGGTCACGGTAGAATCAGGGTTGACTATCAGCTTCACATTATAGGAATGGGTCCAGCCAAAACCGAGTGGGCCGTCTACACTGTCCTGGGAATTGTAGCCCCTCTCAAAGATAAAGGGGAGTCCTCTCCCAGGTATCTCTGTATCCTTTTTCTGGTAGATGTAATTGCCTGTTGCTGTATTCACCGGGTCAGGCCCCTTACCAAAGGGACCCTGTATGCCATAGACAGTCTCATTTTTGGTAAGAGAAATATTTAATGTGCCCGCCTGTGTCGTATCTACAGTCCCATAATAGCCCGAATAACCTGGGAGATTGACCGTGATCGTATGAGGGCCACAGGAAGGGTTCGGGAGTGAATAATAGCCACTGCTGTCTGTAACAGCCAAGTATACACCATCAACGGTAACGGTGACGCCTGAAAGGGGTTTATTGGTTATGGCATCTTTTAAGATGCCGGAGATAGCACAGACTGGCATCTGAATATATTTTATAGTGACATAATCAAATTCCCAACCAGTAGTTGTGGACCAGCTTTGCCCTGTTACATACACGCTGTCAGAGTTATCAATTACTATGGCACTGGCTAAATCATCCCCTCCTCCATCGTAGCGTGCTACCCACAACTGGTTGCCATTGGTATCATATTTGATAGTGACGTAGTCTCCGTTACTTCCCCCTGTTACATACACATTACCAATGGCGTCCACAGCCATGGCTCTGGCTCTAGCAGATGCGTATTGAGCTACCCATAATTGATTACCATTAGTATCATATTTGATGGTGACAATACCTCCAGTACCACCTCCACCACTTCCTGTTCCTGTAACGTATATATTACCACGCATATCTAATGCGAGAGCAGTGGGATCATTATTCTGATATCCTCCATAATAGGCTATCCACAATCTATTACCGTTGGAGTCATACTTGATCGTTGCATACAAAGAGCCGGCGGACCACGCTCCACTCCATACAAGCTTACCTGTCGTAAAGGCATTACCTGCTGAATCTACTGCAAGAGAAACAGGATTATAATAGCTATCACCCAATGTATAGCCAACAGAGGTTTTCCATAACTGATTGCCGTTTGTATCATACTTTATGATACTACTATCATAACGTGTGATACTACTACCAGTCATAACTATTACATTACCCGTAACATCTAATTCAAGGGCTATTGAACTCCCCCTATCCCTGGCAACCCACAATTGATTTCCATATGCATCATATTTTATAGTGGCGCCCCCACCTTCATTCCAGGCAGACATGCTCTCCCCTGTCACATAGACATTACCCGCTGCATCTACTGCAAGATCATAGGCTCTATCATAATCAGCTGGTCCACTGTATCGGGCTATCCACAACTGGTTCCCGTTAGCATCATAGTTGAAGGTGGCATAGTCAGAATAGGTACCAATACCATAACTTGAGCCTGTCACATAGAGATTGCCTGCTGTACCCAGCGCAATGGCATTGGCACCATCATAATAATTACCTGGTCCATTGTATCGGGCTACCCATAATTGATTACCGTTGTTATTATATTTAATGGTAGCATAGTCATAGCCGCTTGACCCCGTCACATATATACTGCCAGTAGAGTCAATTGCAATGGCAGCAGGAGAATCACCACCACCGCTATCATAGCGAGCCACCCATGCCTGACTTACTTGGGCGATGGCATTGGTTGATGACAAAACAGGTGACCAAGAAGGTGATCCATCAGAGGCACTATTGTTTGTTAGTCTGATAAGGTTTGTCCCGTCACTGTTTATTGTGTAAATTTCAAAATTCCCATCAAAAAGATCGGTAAACAAAACCATCTTCGTACCATCCTGGGACCAAGAACCAACGTATGGACTGATGCAACAGTTACCACCATAAAGCAATTTTGTTTGATTAGAACCATCTGTGTTTATCACATAAATAGCATCCCAGGCGGAATAGGCTATCTTTGTCCCATCTGGTGACCAGCGAGGACTGTTAGCCCAGCTTAGGGTATTGGGAATTTGAGTTGGGTTTGTACCATCAGCATTCATTATATATAGGTATGCAACGCTACTTCGCCACGAACTAAATACAATCTTGGTTCCGTCTGGAGACCAGCGAGGTTCACCATCGCTTGAAGGGTTATTCGTCAAGTTGACAGGATTTGTTCCATCAACATTCATTACATAGATTTCAGAATTACCATCCCTGGTAGTTATAAAGGCAATCTTAGTGCCATCTGGTGACCATGCTGGGTAACTGTCGGTGGCAGTGTTATTAGTGAGTCTAACTTGGTTAGTCCCATCAGCATTCATTACATAAATTTCATTGTTACCATCGCGATCTGATACAAAAGCGGTCCTTGTCCCATCGGGTGACCAGGAAGGTTGAGCGTCCTCCGCGTTGTTGTTGGTAAGCCGTGTCTGGTTGGCACCATCCGGATTCATCACATAGATTTCATAATTGCCGTCGCGGGTTGAATCAAAGGCGATCTTGCTTTCGGCAATAGCAGGGGAGGAGAAGAAAAAGATTGTTATAAGAAGTATAAGGAAGGACGCCATCCGTATTGCAAGACTTCGCAGGCTGAAGCCTGCGGCTACATTCCAAAACCAGGAATATCTGTTGTTAACCGTCTTCATTGGAAGGCCCTTTTCTTAATAATCGCTGGTGTCCTTAATTTACCCTCATTCTTTACTCAAGGCAGGGCTTTTATACATCTACGTTCCCAAGCAGGTGCTTGGGAACGAGACTATTAACGCCTTAAATAAAAAAGCCGGACTGCTGAAATAACAATAATCATGAATTATTGTCACCTTGGCAGCCCGGCTGGCTTAAATGTCACCCCCACCCCCCGATAAATACTTCGGGGGCAGGCTCTAACCCTCCCCCATCAAGGGGGAGGGAAAATAAGAGGGATAAGCCCCGTAGCTTTGCGCCCTGTCGTCGCCGACAGTTTGCCCTGATAGAAGGTGGTAAAAATCTACATACCCTTAACCTTCACCCTCCATATATAACCTTAAAGAAAAGAAGGAGAGTACTTCACCTGATTCCTCAGACACTATACTTACCAAAACGGTAATATTTTGTCAAGACTTTTTATTACCGTTTCAGTAATTTTATTTTAGGTTACGGTCAACTATAGTCATTTACATAAATGACTAAGCGAAAGATTACAGAAATGGACAGGCTGGTTGCCGGGAATATCAGGAGGTTACGAGAATTGTATGGATTTGATCGCAGGGCATTGGAAGAAAAAGCAGGGATAGCCTATGGGATACTTGATCAGATAGAAGCACTCCATAAACCTGCCGGAAAGACCATACAAATGCGGATTGCCAGGGGACTGGGTTGTTCAGTGGGCGAGCTTTATAAAGACAAATCACCTATGGTTAAGGAATCGACAACCCGCTCTCTTACAAGTCGCCAGAAGCGGTTGCTATCTATGGCAGAACATCTTACGGACAAGGAGCTGGAAGAGGTCATCAATTATATTATGTGGTTGCAAGCAAAAAGAGGATAGGTGTAGGGAGTTGACCTGCCTCTTTCCAAGTGGAACAACCTCCAATCCGTCAGTGATAACCTCCCTTAAGATCTCCCGGGTTGACATTAAGACCATCCGCAGGAAGATGATGGAGTATGGGTTGAGAAAAGAGGACTTTAAGGGTAGGGAATGGATGTCCGGTTTCCCACATGATTATGGACATGCATTCCCATAAGTAACGGAAAGTAGTTAGTTCACAGTTTCCATGATTAAACCGTCCTATATTTAATTTCACTTTTAAATTCAACAAGTTAGCATTTCATAACTGTCCTTCTTTTTTCGTAATAAAATTCTGGTATATATATTGCGGATTATATAAAGGTGACGGGTTAAAATAGGGAGGCTCTTGCAAAAGTATAAAAATGTTGTCATTCCCGCATGGTTTTAGCGGGAATCTAGTGTTTTATTACAGAAAATCATATCCCCGATAGAAGATTTCGGGGATGACATAGACTTTTGCAAGAGCCTCTAGGGACTATAAAATAGTAGCCCTATTTAACCCCAAGGGGTCAAGGAGGAGTTTTTAGGTTTTCACATGACCCCTCGAATCCTTGACCCCTTGAACCCTTCTATATAATGACACAGAAGAGATGTCCCTACTATGAAGATAATCCTGTAAGGAGCTGTAATGCAGTGAATGAGGGGATTAAGGTGCCAACAAAGAGAGATGCTGATTGGTTCTGCCTGGGAGGGCATTACGAGGAGTGTCCCACATATATAGAAAAAGAAAAGGAGGTGAGAAATTTTTCATAAGGGGATTTTCAAACCGGTTGTAGGGATCAGCCGTCGGCTAATCCCTGCGATTGGAGGGGGGGTGAGAGATGATAAAGGTAGATAAGCCAGTAGATAAACCAGTAGATAAGCCAGTACATAAAATAGATGAGGAATTAAAGTTTGCATTAAGCAGGAGAAGCTTTCTTAAGACAACTGCTATTGGAGGCGGCGCTATATTACTTGCAGATCAATTGGGCATTGTCGAAAAGGCCTTTGCAATGCATACATGGAAGGATGCCACTAGCTTTGAGCAGTTTCCATTTACTGAAAGGCTTGTTTGGAGACCTGAAGACGGTTTAATTGCGGATAAGGTCGTCAGGGGTGGCTGCTCGTTCTGTCCATCAGCATGCTGGCACATGGTGCATGTAAAGAATGGAAGGGTCATCAATGTTTATGGGGACCCGGATAATCCTATTCAGGCAGGAGGTGCGCCAAAGCAGGGTGGGCTCTGTGCCAAGGGGAGGATAGGGATTATACAACTGTTATATAACAAGTACCGGATTACAAGACCCATGAAGAGGGTAGGACCGAAGCCAGGTATGAAGTTCGAGCCCGTATCCTGGGATCAGGCATTTACAGAGATATCAAAGAAACTGATCGAGATCAGGGATAATACCCCTGAAGGGGCAAAGTCTGTAGCGGCAAAGACTACCGATCGTGTCTCAAGAGATAATGGCGCCCCACAGTTCAGGTTCATGCATATGTTCGGCAGTCCCAATACTACCCATGAAGGATACATATGTAATGACGCAGGCGGCATTGCCCAGGGATTGGTGCTTGGCAAGGGTTCTCAGACTAATGGTTTCAGCTATGACCCTATTACAGGGACGTATGACCTTGGTGACAGTAAATATGTTATGTGGTTCGGCATTAATGACTGTGTATCACACCCGATTACACATGCATGGATGCGGAGGAGGAAGGAGATAGTAAAGTCAAAATGGATTGTTGTTGACCCCCGCATGACTACGACTGCACTTGCAGCGGAGATGTGGGTGCCTGTTAGGCCCGGTACTGATATGGCCCTTGCCTATGGGATGATTCACTATGTAATCAATAATAATCTCATAGACAGGGAGTTTGTAGACAAATGGGTTGCAGGGTATGATGAAATGAAACAATTTGTCAATGCAAAGGGGTATTCCCCTGAGTGGGCAGAGGGTATAACAGGTATCCCTGCAAAGACGATCAAGCAACTGGCGAGAGAATATGCCACTACCAAGCCGGCTGCCATTGTTACTAATGCCGGCATAAATCATCATGTCAATGCAGTAGACTGCGAGAGGGTCTTGATATTTCTTGTGGCTATCACAGGGAATCTTGGTATCCCAGGCGGCGGGCATGTGGCAATGCATAACTCCGGGGTAGGAGTATCTTTCCCTCCGATAAAAGGCGGGCCTGCTATTACAGAGGCCGGACTTCCGCCTCAGCCTGATTACTTTGCAAGGGCCATCAATGAGGGTAAGCCCTATAAACTCCGTATGATCTTCTATCAGGGCAATATGGTGACGCAGAATTCCAATACGAGTATGGTGAAAAAGGCCCTGATGAATCCTGACGTCACATACGTGAGCTTCAACCTCTTTCCTCAGGAGGATACGGAATATGCGGATTATATACTCCCGACCCAGACATTCTATGAATTTGACCATGTCCATAGAAGGTTAGACCGTGCATTGATGTTCAGGGAAAAGGCGGTAGATCCAATAGGTGAGACCAAGTCGGAACTTCAGGTATGGATAGAGCTGGCAGGCTATATGGCAAAGTACGATAAAAAGAATCCACCTGAATACTGGACAGGGAATTGGGATACGAGGTGGTGGCAGGATAAGAGATATTTCTGGAATGAGATATGCTCAAAGAATGGAGGGGCGTGGGCAGGCGGTATTACCGCCGACAGGATGATTAAGCTTGCCCCGAAACATATGCTGAAGGCCCCGTGTCCGACAATGGACCATCCGGCGGCAAAGGTACTGAGGCCTGATCAACTGGCAGAGGATGGACAGCACCCGGGTATAAGCGTCATGTTTATGGATGACCCTGCATGGAAGCTCCTATGGGCAAATGACAAGTTCCCGAATGGCAGGAGGTTCCCGAATGATCTTGATAAGGTACTAATATACACGAAGGAATTTGATGACAAGATGAAGGCCATAGGTCATACAGCCATACCTGAATTCTATACATCACCGGAGACAATGGACGGACTTCCCACTATCAAATATCTTAATGAGTTTGTAAAATCCCCGTCTGTTTCCAATAGTGCAGGCGGTAACCTTGTCCACAAGATAGAGATAGGTGTGAAGCCTGATCCGGTCATCAGGAAGAAATATCCATATCAGCTTACTACCGGAAGACCAAGCGTAGGTGTATTTCATACGATCTCACACTGGTCATGGAGCCTTGTACAGATTGCTACAGACAGGTATGTCCAGATGCATCCAAAGATGGCAGAGAGAGTAAAGGTGAAATCCGGTGATATGGTGAAGGTGGAGACACCAAGGGGTTCAATTACAGGGCCGGTATCGGTGTGGGACGGCATCCAGGAGGACACAATATTTATCCCCCATACCTTTGGGAATAAACAAAAAGTTCATGAAGACATAGGCAGAAAGGCATGGGATACAGTTAACATACTTACCGAACACTACTATGACACACTTTCAGGCCAGAATGAGTATAAGGCCCAGCTCTGTAACATAACGAAGGTATAGGAGGGATGAACTATGGCACAGAAATATGCATTTTTAATAGATGCGGAGCGATGTATATTCTGCAGGGCCTGTGTAGTCGCCTGTAAGGTGGAAAATCATGTTGGATCTCAATGGCAGAGAAATGACGTCGTTTTGCTTGGTCCCGACCAGACAAAGAATCCCGCCATGTATTCAGTCTTTATGAACTGTCAGCATTGTGAGAGGCCTGCATGTATAGCCGCATGTCCTGTAGAGAATAAGGCAATTGAAAAGAGGGATGATGGTGTTGTATTGATTATCCCTGATAAGTGTGTAGGTGATGAGATGTGTGTATATGCATGTCCGTATGGCGCACTGAGGCTTTCCCCACGGAAAAATAAGCATGGATATAACGTGGTGGACAAGTGTACCTACTGTGTCCACAAGCTTGAGAGAGACCCTGAGGCGACTGGAAGTAATCAGCCGGCATGTGTTATGACCTGTCCTATGAAGGCGCTGGAGTTTGGGCTGAGGGATGAACTACTCGCGAGGGTAAAGCGGGAAGGAAGAGAGATTCTGAACATAGATAAATACGGATTGGGCTCGAGTAATATTATCCTCAAGCCGCGGCCTGTGCGTGTGGCAAGTGCCCTTGCAGAAGCGGGTGAAAAGGGTATCACTGAATGGTCATTTGATTTAAAGGATTTACGTGTGGGGAGTTCAGAAGAATTGATACCGGTGGGATAAGTAAGAACGTGAGACGCGAGCAGGTAGCGCCGACCTTTATGGTCGGCATAAAGTATAGGGTATAGGGTGTAGGGTCATGGGTCATGGGGAGAGGTGGTGTACATACCCCTTGCCCTTTGACCCTACACCCATGACCCATGACCCTATAGACGTAGGGACAGACCTTTAGGTCTGTCCAAAATAGTGGGGGTGATGGAGGGTAAGGTCATGAAAAAAGTAATATCCTTAATCTACATTATGGCTGTCATGCTATCACTAGCATGGGTTTCAGACTCAGTTGCCCAGCAGAAAGGTGAAAAGGCTAAATTGACAGAGGTGCCAATAGGTTCACCAAGGAGCGATGATGACTTCTCAAAGGATGCGGATTATCTCGTTGAGGCAAGACGATCCGCCATCACGGATGGTCTGTCTGCTTATCTGTTTAAGCCCGGCCGCTGTCTTAAATGTCACGATAACAAGCCAGGGGTAGAGGGACAGATATTCTATAACTACCCCGACTTCAATAAGGATGTAGACTGGCCTGGCTATATTTCCCATCCTGATAGAAAGCATGCCCCGAGTCTGGAGTATGATTTCTACGATACCCATGCAGGCAGGAAAAAGAAGCTTCCCATGACGATAGGCCAGGACATGGAACAGCGGATGAAGCAGATGGATTGAAGTTGTTTACCCTCTCCCCTCAGAGGGGAGAGGGAAGGGTGAGGGGGTTATTTTCAGATGAACCCTCATGAACTTCCAGTTCACAAAGGATGATGAAAATAATCCCCCCCATCCCCCCTTTAGAAAAGGGGGGTAAAAGTCCCCCTTTTTTAAAGGGGGATTTAGGGGGATTATGGGGTAAGGGGGGATTTGAAAGGGCATTTTCAGATGAATACTGCAGAAGGCGCTATTTATACGGCACTCTCGGAGTGCTATAAAGATCCGGGCATAGAATTTGCCGGGGATGTTGTTACTGGAAGGCTTTATGAACTGATAGCAACTGGCTTTCAGCAACTAAGTATACCTGTTGCTGAAGAGACCATCTTGAACCTATGGCCCACAAATGGGGATGAAAATATCCCCTCACCCTCCCCCTCTCCCCATAGGGGAGAGGGAAGGGGTGAGGGGGATCGATTGAAAGAAGATTACTATTCTCTGTTCTTTCCCCTATATGTGGTACCGGTAGAATCCGTCTATAAGGAGTGGACAAATGTGGAAGATGTTACAGGCGCTATGAAAGGAGAAAAGGGGTATATAATGGGGGACCCGGCTATTGAGATGCTTCACCGGTATAAGATGCTGGGTATAGAAATACCTCAGGTATACAAAGATACGCCGGATCATATAGCCTTATTATTAGAATATGCATCCCTCTTGTGTGAAAATGTATACAGGGAAGAGAGGGCAGGATTTGTATTAAGTCATCTTGGCTGGGTGGAAGACCTCAGGGATGACATTTATAAATACAGTGAAAGCATTTTTTATAGAGCGGTTGCTGACATCACAGTGGCCTTTCTTCAATATGAGCGAGCAAACTTAATGTCACTAAGGTAGGCAGGAGGTGCGAATGAAATCTAAAAAACTCTTTTTTCTTATAGCCCTATTAATTGCCGGGTTGTATTTAGTTGGTTGTGGAAAGAAGGAAGGGGCAAAAACAGGAGAGATGAAAATGATAGAGGTGCCGGCCACATATGCTGACAAACATATGCCCCAGGGAGGATGGACGGATGAAAAGGTGATTGCAGCAGGTAAGGAGCTATATGATGGAAAGAAGAATATAGACGTTAACTGTGCTGCCTGTCACGGTCTGAACGGTATTCCTGTCCTTACCGGTACAAGGGATTTAAGGGACGCATCAAGGGTAAACATGTGGTCTGACAGTTACTGGTACTGGAGGGTTGCAGAGGGTGTTCCTGATACGGCAATGACAGGGTGGAAAGAAAAACTTTCAGAAGAGGAGATATGGCAGGTCATAGCTTATGCCCGGACATTTTCACAGAAAGGAAAGTAGAGGTGGGGTGCCACGTGTGC
>JACRGZ010000047.1 GCA_016234155.1 Nitrospirota bacterium
GTTTCTGGGGTGGTTATCGGATATATTTCCCCGGTTTTTCCAATCTTTATTCTGATACCGGCCTTAAAAGTTATCATCAATCCAGCATAATCATAATTAATCTCCGGGACAGGAACACCAGCCAGTTTACACTCATTATTTATCTTTTCTATCCCACGACCCCAGGCTTCAATATAACCAGCCCGGAAAAATGCAGAGGCTACGGAGCGGGTTGTAAGGGATGGAAGGCTGTTTTTCAGCCTGTTCAACACCAGTAACATCCCCTTTGTTATTTTTCCCGATAACAAGGATGCCCCCGGCAGCATTGGCAAAACCGCAAATCGGTGCTGAATTTGATAAGTTTGTAATTGAGGAAGATCCAGGATCAAACAAGTTACTATAGGGCTCGCAAAGGTGGGATAAACATAAGGACTATTTCGATTATACCTCCGGGGATTGATTGCCTTCTGATAAGCCCTGCATATAGGTCAGAATGACATCTTTAAATCTGTCAAAATCTTTAAGATGTCGTTTTAAGATTACGATGACAATCTCTGCATCTACTTTTTCATACTGATGAACAACGACATTGCGGAACTTGGCCATCTTTTCCATCGTAGCAAACATCTCAGAATTTATAATATTATTTTCGAGTAATACCCTGAATGTATCAGCATAGGTTGTTGGGGGCCTCATGCCTCTGTCAGAGAGGATATGACTGGCAATATCTGTACATGTTTCTATCATTATCTGAAGTGTCCGTTCAACGATACGCTGGGTCTTCCAGTCATTCTTATAGTTGTCAATAGTAATATCTGCGAATTCTTTTATCTGACCGTAGTATGTCCCGAGTTCTGACACTTTTCTCAAGACTACAGCTTTATCCACCAATTCCGTATCTCCTTAGAAAATATATATCCTCTTTTTTCTTAAAATCAAAGAATTTTCGTAATGATACTGACTCAAATACATGACGCCGGGGTGGATCCTTATCAATAAGTATCTGCTTCTTCTGTAATATTCTTCCGGTAAGGCTTATCGGGGCAGTATTCAGGATTACTAGATCAATCTCACTGGTGCCGAGAGAGTCTGCAAGCCTGTCGAATAGTCCGAGTTTATATTCAGCAACATTGTGAGCAGATTTCAGGAAAACGGCTATATCTATATCAGAGAGGGGAGTTACCTTTCCTTCAGCAAGTCCACCGAAAAGATATGCAAATATGACGTTGTCGTCATCAAGAAGGACCTTGTTGCCTTCAGCAATCTTCGTCAGTATATCTTCAGGCAGTTTCTCAAACTTAATCATGCATCATTATTGCCCTAAATGTTAGAGAGTGTCAACTCTATCTGTAGGCCGGGAGTAATGTCTTTGTGAAGAGGGATACCATGTCATGCTGAACTTGTTTCAGCATCTTATTTTGAGACCCTGAAACAAGTTCAGGGTGACAACTCGCCACCCTTCACCGAGGCATTAATACCGGAAGACTTCTAAAGTGGGATATTAAACAATCTTGACGCATTGCCCATGACAATCCTTCCCAGCTCTTCCATTGAAATGCCTTTTACCTCTGTAATCTTCTCTGCCACGTGTTTTACGTAAGCTGATTCGTTTCTCTTGCCCCTGTGAGGAACCGGGGCATTGTCAGAACCAGATATTAACAGTCTCAGAATAATGACGACATTTCTTTGCAAAATCCCTCCTAACCTCCCTTTTCCAAAGGGAGGGATAATCCCCCTCTTTGAAAAAGAGGGGTTAGGGGAGATTTCCTCAATGATGTCTATTCAATTTTGAGACCCTTAATATAGCACATACAATATAATTATGCAAAAAAACAGTTGACAAATAATCTTTCGTATATTAGAATTACTCTAAATTTAGAATAATTATAATGTATGGAAAATATCATCACAAAATATAAAGAAAAAGGGCTCAGGTTGACTCCCCAGAGGATTGCGATCCTGAAGTATCTTGACGGTAATACCGGTCACCCGACGGCAGATAATATTTACAGGGATATAAAGAGGAGGTATCCGACGTTATCATTTGCGACCGTCTATAATACGCTTCAGACCCTGAAGGAGCATGGAGGGATCATGGAGATCACGATTGATTCCATGCGTAAACATTATGACCCGAACACAACCCCGCATCATCACATTATATGCGTTGACTGTAATGAGATATGGGATGTCTTTGAGGATTACTCTAAGGTCTTGAGACTACCTCCTCATCTGACAAGGGAGGTCAGGATTGCGGGAGCACATGTGGATTTCTACGGGTTATGTAGGAAATGTCAGAAAAGAAAGGGGGTGAAAATGTAGGGTCATGGGTCAAGGGTCAAGGGTGATGGACATGACCCATGACCCATAACCCATGACCCTTGACCCTATGAATGAGGAGTATTTTCAGATGAACCGTCATGAGCCATGGCTCACAAAGGAGGATGAAAATAATCCCCCCCTTCCCGTTGCAATGCTTCGCAGCAACGGGAACCCAGCCCCTTTAGAAAAGGGGGATAAGTCCCCCTTTTTTAAAGGGGGATTTAGGGGGATTATGGGGTAAGGGGGGATTTGAAAGGGTATTTTCAGATGAATTTTTAACAAACCAACCAAACAAAAGGAGGGTAAGAACATGGCAGAGTGTCTTTCAATAGGACAAATTGTTCCAAATTTTGAGATGGAGGTCTATGACCCCAATAAGAGTGATTTTGGGAAGATCAACCTTGAGGAGATCAGGGCCAGGAGGTCATGGACGATCCTCTTCTTCTATCCTGCAGACTTCACGTTCGTCTGTCCAACCGAGCTTGATAACCTTGCGGATAAGCAGAAACAGCTCAAGGATCTGGGATGCGAGGTCATTGCAGTGAGCACAGATACGAAGTTCTCTCACATGGCATGGCATCAGTCAGAGAAGCTTCTTTCAAAGGTTAAATATCTTATGGGCGCTGACCCGACCGGTAAGGTCTCAAGGATGTTTGGTGTGTATGACGAAAACACAGGACTGGCGCTAAGGGGGACATTTATAATTAATCCGGACGGGAAGATTATTGCATCTGAGGTCAACTTCTATAACGTCGGCAGGAATGCTGATGAGCTTTTAAGAAAGATGCAGGCCAATATCTACCTTTCAGGCCATCCTGATGAGGTATGCCCGGCTAACTGGCACGAAGGGGCAAAGACACTGAAGCCTTCCGCAAAGATCGTCGGCAAGGTCTACGAGGCGATGAGGTAATCTCCATTTTATCCCCCTTTAGAAAAGGGGGATTTAGGGGGATTTGAGATACCAAGAGATGGCCACTTCCTGTCCACAAGCTCCTTAATCTCAGTGGCCATCTCTATCTTTTTTCCCCAGACGCGGTTAACCTCCGGCGGGGATTTCATTGTTGCATCAATACCCATCTTTGCCCCCAACTCCGGCAGGGGCGTCGAGAAATCAAGGTAGTCAAAGGGGGTGTTTTCAATTATGGTAATATCTCTCCCCGGATCAACCCGTGTGGAGAGCGCCCATACAACATCGTCCCAGTTACGTACATCAATATCATCATCCACGATGATCACATACTTAGTATACAGAAACTGTTTCAGGAATCCCCACAGCCCCATCATCACCCTCTTTGCATGCCCGGGGAATTCTTTTTTTATCGAAACTACGGCTATCCTGTACGATACAGCCTCCATCGGGAGATGGAAATCCGCAATCTCAGGGAACTGATTCCGCAGGATGGGCAGGAATATCTTTGTAAGGGCGAGTGCAATGACAGCATCCTCTTTCGGCGGGCGTCCTGTAATGGTGGATAGGTATAGTGGAGAACCCCTGTGGGTTATACATTTTACCCTCAATACCGGAAACGACTCTTCCACATTATAGTAGCCGGTGTGGTCGGCAAAAGGCCCTTCCCGGGCCTCTTCACCCGGTAATATCTCCCCTTCGAGGACAATCTCGCTGGTAGTCGGAACCATTAAATTGTTCGTCACACACCGGACGAGTTCTATGGCCTCTTTACGCAGCAGTCCGGCAAAGTGGAACTCCCCCATCCTTTCCGGCACAGGCGTTACAGCCGCTATAGTTGTCGCCGGCTCGCACCCTATCGCCACTGATACGGGCATAGGAGTATTCTTTTCCATCCACTCCCTGTGATGATGCGCCCCGCCTCTCGTCTTGAGCCAGCGCATTATCGCCCTGTCCTTCCCAATCACCTGCATCCTGTATACACCGACGTTAAAAGGACCGCCGGATGGAGACTGGGTTATAACAAGGGGCCACGTGATAAGGGGTCCGGCATCGCCCGGCCAGCATGTCATAATGGGAAATTTTGAGAGGTCTATATCATCTCCCTGAATAACTATCTCCTGACAGGGTCCTTTATTTACAGTCTTAGGTGTAAGGCTCATTACCTTTGCAAAGAAGGGGAATTTCTTTATCGCCTCTATCAGTCCCTTAGGCGGTTCCGGTTGCTGCAGGTATGCAAGGAATGTCCCTATCTCCTCAAGACCCGCCTCATCAGATTCAAGTCCGAGCGCCACCCGTTCTACCGTACCATATAAATTCGCAACTACAGGGATGTTGTATCCCTTTACATTCTCAAAGATTACCGCCGGTCCCCGTGAAGCAAGGAGTCTATCCAATATCTCTGTAATCTCAAGATTCGGGTCTACCTCTGTCCTTACCCTGACAAGCTCTCCCTTCTGCTCCAGCACATTCAGGAAATTCCTCAAATCTTTATAGGGCATGATGACTCCTTATGAGCAGGTCTGCGACTATGCCTATTAATACTATAACACCGATCCACACATGTGATTTAAACAGTTGAAACAACCCGGCCCTCTCCATACCCATGCTTATCTGAAATACCTGATATAAGAATCCAATCGTCACAAGAAGGAGCGAGAAGATATACATATTCCCAAGCATTGTAATTCTGCCGACTAAAAAGAGAGTGGCTATTGTCAGCAGAAATAAAACGGCAAGGGCAACCCATGTATATCTGCCAAAAAGCATAGCGGTGGATTTAACGCCTATCTTTATATCATCCTCTATATCCATCATGGCATATATGGTATCGTATCCTGTAGCCCAGAAGAGTGTCGCAAGGAAGATAAGCAGTGAAGGTAATGCCACCTCATTCCTTACAGCAGCCCACGCTATCACAGCACCCCAGCCAAAGGCCGCACCCAGGAAGAGCTGAGGTATCTCTATTAATCTCTTCGTGAAAGGGTATATGCCTGTGAGGAACAGTGCCGCAAGTGATAACAGGATAGTGAGCCTGTTTAGCATAAGCACAAGGACAAGGGCTATCAGGAGTAATATAAATAAAACAACTGCGGCATCCATCACCTTCAGTCTGCCTGAGGCGAGTGGCCGATCCATTGTCCTCTCCACAAATCTATCGAATCTCCTGTCCGCCATGTCGTTTATTACACACCCGGCGCTGCGCATTATAAAAGAGCCGAAGATAAAGATAAAAAGAAGCCTGAGTGAAGGCCTCCCTTCTGAGGCCAAAACGAGTGACCAGAGGGTGGGCATCATAAGGAGGAGTGTCCCGTATTGTCTGTCTATACGTATCAGGTCACAAATGGCCTTTAGCTTTTCCATGTATCTGATGAAAAGACCTCTAACACGGCTGCATTAAACCCGTCGGCGCCTCTAATGCGGTAACACCTTGCCCAGAATATATCTTCAATGATGGAGAAATACTCAGCTAAAAAGTCACTCTTGATCTGGGTTATAGATAACTGGTCTCTCATTACAGGCACATTATAATCATTCAGCAGTGTCCCTACAGGCTTATTTTTCCTGTTAATCTCCTTTTTTATCGTATCCCCTATCCTTGATATGTCAATGACTGTATGTGCATAAACTAACCTTTTCTCGTTACAGTTCAGCCATGCATCTCTGATAATAGCTGCAGCGCCCTCTCTCGAGTCAAGAAACTTTGCCATCTCAAGGCCTATGCTCACCTCTTTCTGGCCTTTAACCTCTACAGAGACATCAGACAGGAACAGCGCCCTCAATAACTTGACCAGCGCCCCGTCATAAAGCAATGTTAACCTGGCGGTGGGTGAGAGTTGATGCGTCATGGAATAAGAAATAAAATCTTCACTGTCCATCCATGGGGCAACCGGAATATGAGGAAAGGGTAGATGAGTCAGGTAATATTTTTCTAAAAGCATAGCCCATAGCATAAAACAAAGGGTTTTAAGAAGTCAACTTTTATATGGTTCATCACTATTTACTATTCACATACCGTTGGACATCCACCAGCCTCTTCCCTGTGATATGAGTTATATACATATCAAGTATCCCCTTGATCTCACCCCTTATACTGTTTGAAAGTGTAAACCTGTTAAGGTAATGCGGTGATATGGATTGCCATTTCCGTATGACTGCTATAGTGCCGCCGCTTGCCACTACACACCCTCCACTCACCCTGTCATGGCATAAAGTACATAAAAGACCGCCCTCTGCCATAGAAATAGCTATCTTCGTATCTTTCATCTCTCTGTTACATCTTACACAACCATCCAATCGCAGTCCGAGACCCGCTATATGCAGGATCTGAATCTGATAATAAAACAGGATAGTCTCTACAGGGGTTCCAGAAACTATCGCCCCAAGAGAGTTATGAAGCAGGGAGAATAATGTCTTGCTGGGGTCTTCGAGAGGCGTTAATTTCCTTAATGCATCTACCATGCGGGATGCATACAGCAGAAGTGTGAGATCTTCCCTGATCCGGCTGAAGGACTCAATTATATCTGCTGACTCTATACGGTATAAGGAATTATTGCTCTTCCTGAAGAGGCCTAATCTGCAATGTGTGAAAGGTTCGAGTGAACCGCCAAACCTGTTCTTAAAACTCCTGGCGCCTTTTGCTATACCATCTATCTTCCCAAGGTCATCTGAGAATATCTCTACCAGCCTGTCATACTCACCCATCGGACGGCTGTTAAGGATGATACCTGATGTCTTTATTAAAGGCATTTTTCAGCGCCAACTACAGGAACTTAAGCATTATTGTAGCCACAGTAAGGTATATGGTGAATCCCACTATGTCAGTCAGTGTAGTAACCACCGGGCCGGAGGACACGGCAGGGTCTATCTTTAATATCTTGAAAAGGACAGGCATAAGGGTACCCAGTGCAGATGCAACTGTAATAGAGACAAACATGGCATTGCCTACGATCAAGCCAAGCATTGGCCGCCCATGCCATGCATAAGCTATAATGCCGAGCAAGAGCCCGCAGATTGTCCCTATAAACAGGGCCACCCTAATGTCCTTTAACCATATCCTCATAGCATTTGTAACCTCCACACGGCCTGTTGCCAATCCACGTACAACAACAGTGGAAGATTGCACCCCCACATTGCCGGAGATGGCGCTTATTATCGGGGCAAATGAGACAAGCGCTATAACCTGCTCAAGCGTTGCCTTAAAATGCCAGAGGACGGCGCCAACGATAAGCTCTCCAAGGAGCGTCCCCATAAGCCATGGGAGCCTGAATCTCGTTATCCTCAGGGCTGAGCTTGTAAATATATATTCGTCATCCTCTGTGCCTGCCATCTTCAGTATATCTTCTGTAGCCTCTTCCCTGATAACATCTATGACATCATCTACGGTAATAATACCAATGAGCCTATCCTCTTTATCCACTACCGGTACGGCAAGTATATTATACCTTGCTACAAGACGGGCTACCTCCTCCTGGTCTACACCGGTATCTACACGGATAACTTCCTTTTCCATAATATCCCGCAGTTTTGTAAAGGGAGGGACAAGGAGCAACTGCCTCAGGGATACGACCCCCACTAACTTGCCGATTTCATCAACCACATATACATAGAAGACCATCTCTACCTCTCCCGCCTCCTGGATCTTCTTAATGGCATCCTGGACACTCGTATCGTCGGGGAGTGAAAAGACCTTTGTATTCATTATTCCGCCGGCAGTCTCGGCAGGATATTGCAGCAGTTCTTTTACAGCCTCATATTCTTTAACCCCCATAAGCGTAAGGACTTCATGCCCTTTCTCTTCAGTCAAGTCTGCAAATATATCTGCGACATCATCAGAGGGTATATGCCTTAAAAGCTGGACTATCTCATATGGCGGAAGTGTCTCCAGCACGGCGCGCCTGCTCCCTTCGTCCATCTCGCTAATAAGTTGAGCCTTGGTCTTACTCTCTTTAACGAGGCCGAATATGGTGTTCTTCTCTTTGACGTCGAGGTTTCTGAATAGCCGTGCAAGGTCAGCAGGGTGCATACGGTTGGCCATATTGGCCAAATTGGCTATAGCCCCGCGGTGCAGGAACTTCCTTACAGTCCAGATAAGCTGATCAAATTTTACAATAGCCATATTTTCAATTCTCAATTCTCAATTGTTAACTGTCAATTGCTACGTTGCCCATTGTCAATTGCCGACCATAAAGGTCGGCGCTACAACTTGTATCCTAACATCCTCAATATCCTGTCGTCACTCCTCCAGCCGGCCTTCACCTTCACCCATAGCTCTAAGAAGACCTTTATACCCATAATGGCCTCAAGCTCCTCTCTCGCAAGCCGGCCTACCTTTTTTAACATGGCCCCGCCCTTCCCTATTATTATACCCTTCTGGGAATCCCTCTCCACAAATATTACCGCCCTTATAAAGACCATGTTCTTCTCTTTGTCCTCCCTGAATTCCTCAATCCCCACTGCAATAGAATATGGTATCTCCTCATATGTGAGCTGGAATATCTTTTCCCTGACAAGCTCAGCAGCAATAAACCTCATAGGCTGGTCAGTCACTGTATCTTCAGGAAAGTATCTTGGGCCCTCCGGCAGATGCCGTAAAATAGCATCAGTAAGACCATCCAAATTCTCTCCAGAGAGGGCTGATATGGGGAATATCTCCTCAAACCTGTAAAGGCGCCTGTACTCGTCTATCTGGGGCAGCAGTGTGCTTTTTTGCACAGCATCTATCTTATTAATCAGAAGAAACACGGGCCTTTGGGTCCTCCCGAGTAATTCTATTATATACCTGTCACCAGGACCTGATACCCCACCTGCCTCCACCATGAAGGAGATAATGTCAACCTCGTCAAGTGTGTTGAGAGCGACCCTTACCATATACTCATTCAGCTTATGCCTTGGCTTATAAATGCCGGGTGTATCAAGAAAGATGACCTGCGCACCCTGCATGTTCTTTACACCGAGTATTTTATTCCTTGTAGTCTGGGGCTTGTCAGAGACTATCGAAATCTTCTCACCCAAAAGGGTATTGAGGAGTGTAGACTTCCCGACATTTGGCCTTCCGATTATAGAGACAAACCCGGATTTTAAGACATCTACGGACATCAGAGGCACTGTAGCATATTTTTCAAAAGAGAGGCAAGAACAACTAAATTAATGCGGAGTGCGGAATGTGGAATTTCTATTCATTTTATTCCGCAATCCGCAATCCGAATTCCGCATTATTATGTGGTAACCACTCCTGCAACACACCTGTTTCTTCCGCTGTTTTTCGCCACATAGAGGTTGCTGTCCGCCTCCTGAATAATCTGGTCGATGTTACTCTTTCCTGCAGAATCAGCAACTCCAATACTTATGGTCAGCGGTTTTTCCAATCCTGTAAACTTGTACGACTCCACCATTTTCCTTAATCTCTCCACATGTGCCAGTACCCCTGATTTAGGTGTGCAGGGGTATATTATTGCAAACTCCTCTCCCCCGTAACGCACCACCATATCTGTCTCCCTGACATTCTCCTTGGTCAGCATAACAAGTTCTTTGAGGACTAAATCACCCACCTGATGACCAAGGGTATCATTTATCACTTTGAAGTGGTCTATATCTATGAGTGAGAGTGAGAAGATAGTCCCGTAACGTATGCACCTGCTCATCTCCTCATTGATCCTGATATCAAAGTATCTCCTGTTATATGCCATCGTAAGCGGATCAACTATAGTAAGAGAATCGGATAAGTTTTTAGCCTCCTTTATCCTCTCTGTAACTGCATCGACCATAGCAGCTATCTCTCTGCCACATTCCACACCATTCATGTCAGCTTTACAGTCATAATTCCCATCTTTTATTGCACTAAGGAGGGGGAGTAACCTCTTATAGTATTTACAGGAATGAAACACTACAAAAGAGATGACAACTATCACGCTAAACAACGATAGATTTATTATATTTCTTATCCACTTCGTTTTCTCTATTACAGTTGGGAGTCCCTCACTTACCTCTCCATATTCTTTTCCTAAGAAATCACCGAGTTCCTTGACAAACACCTCCATCACCTTACCATTATCTATTGCTACTGCTACGTTTCGTTCCTTGTCACTTTCACCGGACATTACCACAGCATTCACTTTATCCATAAAACCAGGGTATAGTCTCTCTATTACCTCTAAGTGGTGTGAATAGACCCTGAATAGCTCGTCATCACTGTTAGAATAAAAGATATAGCTGACCCCCTTTGAGATACCCTCAATCCCCTGCTCTAACTCCTTGAGATGAGCATTAATATCATCAGATGACTCAAGTGTCCCATATTTAAGGCTGTACAGATCTTTCTGGATACCGGTTATATGGACGACAAGTCCGTGGCCGTAATATATTATAGACAGACGCTGGTTATACAGTTCAATTTCTTTATCAAGTTTCTCTGCGTAATATTCAGAGACAATATAGGCTATTATAAATAGTGCAGATACAAGGACAATATATACCTTTAAGCGCTCCTTCATGCACCCCTCTATACTGTAATATGGGATAATCGGATATTAGTATCGGCAAAACCAGAGGTATACTGAATAGTCAAAACTGTTTGATTTTATTAAATTTACTATATTATAATAAGTTGTGATGGCTACTAATAAGTCTCACCTGTTAGAAGATTACCTGGATTTATCAGCAGATGACCTCGATAAACGGATAATTATTGCAAAAGAGACCATGGGTAGACGTCTCCTCATCTTAGGCCATCACTACCAGCAGGACGATGTGATAAAGTTCGCTGACTTCAGGGGTGATTCCTTAAAACTCTCTCAGGAAGCTGCTAAAAGTGACAGGGAGTTTATAGTATTCTGCGGGGTGCACTTTATGGCCGAGACGGCAGATATCATTACAGGGGAGCATCAGAAGGTTATCCTGCCGGATATCACCGCCGGATGTTCCATGGCTGATATGGCGAATCTATACAAGGTAGAGAATGCATGGAAGGATATAACTCATATTGTGGGTGAGCATAATATATTACCGGTAACGTATATCAATTCATCCGCTGACCTAAAGGCATTCTGCGGACGGAAAGGCGGCTCTGTTTGCACATCGTCTTCAGCAGAGCGGATAATACGTTGGGCATTAGGAGAACATGGAAAGATATTTTTCTTCCCGGATGAACATTTAGGAAGGAACAGCGCTGTAAAGATGGGCATCCCCGAAGAGGAGATTATAGTATGGCGCCGGGATGAGCCTATGGGTGGGCCTATGGGTGGGCCTATGGGTGGGAATGATAAGGAAAAGATAAAAAAGGCAAGGATTATCCTGTGGGATGGATTCTGCAGTGTTCATATGTTGTTTCTTCCAAAGCATGTGGAATATTTCAGGGAACGATATCCTGGGATAAATGTAATCGTTCACCCGGAATGCCGCAGGGAGGTGGTGGAATTATCTGACCTGTGCGGTTCCACAGAATATATTATAAACAGGATAAAGGAATCGCCCGCCGGCACGGCGTGGGCAATCGGGACTGAGATCAATCTTGTAAACCGCCTCAGGAAAGAACAACCTGATAAGACTATATTTTTCTTATCCCCTACTGTGTGCCTCTGTTCCACCATGTACAGGATTGACCCCCAGCATCTGTGCTGGGCATTGGAAAACCTCGTCGAGGGGACAGTGGTAAATCAGATAATAGTGCCGGAAGAGGAAAAAAGATGGGCAAGGGTGGCGCTGGAGCGGATGCTTGCGCTATAGAATTTTACCATGAAGCAGTTCGATCAATTCAATGCATCCCTTCTCTTCTGTCCAGATAAATTCTAAATCCTAATATCTAAATCCTAAACAAATCCAACCCTGAATCAAGTTCAGGGCAAATGACCTAAATTCAAAACTCTATGCCGTTTTGAACATTTGAATTTTGGTCATTTGATATTGTTTAGGATTTAGATATTGGAATTTGGGGATTTTCTAAAGGGGGCTACGATGAGAAAAACACTTTTGTTTGCTGTATGTTTTCTGTTGGTTGCTACTCCATCCTTTGCAGATATCTA
>JACRGZ010000048.1 GCA_016234155.1 Nitrospirota bacterium
AATGCCCCTTCAAATCCCCCCTTACCCCATAATCCCCCTAAATCCCCCTTTAAAAAAGGGGGACTTTTACCCCATAATCCCCCCCATCCCCCCTTTAGAAAAGGGGGGATGGGGGGGATTATTTTCATCATCCTTTGTGAACTGGAAGTTCATGAGTGTTCACCTGAAAATCCCTTCTGAAAATCAGGATTCAAGGGGTCAAGGGGTCAAGGGTAGGGAAAAGGCAGAGATTGAAGCGGCAATGGCCTCTTCACTTGAACCCTTGAATCCTTGACCCCTTGAATCCTTTATTTGATTTTCATCCTCCTTTGTGAGCCTCTGGCTCATGACGGTTCTCCAGAAAATATATCAAAACATAACCTGTTATTAAAGTCAACGAATTTGCCACCCAACCTTAATCTATTGACCCCCTTACAGGTTTCTGTCATAATTTTGCCTGGAATATTGGGTAGGGTGGGCATTGCCCACCAACCGTGGCCTTTTCGGTGGGCGGCGCCCACCCTACTCCTATGGATTGCCAACTGTGATTATAGGGACAGGTATAGATATTGTAGCGATAAAGCGTATCAGGGATGCGGAGGCTAAGTGGGGCCGGAGATTCCTCGACAGGGTATTCACAGAAGGTGAGATTAAATATGCTTTCATTCACAAATCTCCGTATATCTATCTTGCGGCACGTTTTGCCGCTAAGGAGGCGATGATGAAGGCCCTCGGGACAGGTCTAATCAATGGGCTAAAGTGGAAAGACGTAGAGGTCATTAACAAAGAGAGCGGCAGGCCTGAGGTTGTACTCCATGGAAAGGTAAAGGACATTGCAACTCATACGGGGGTAACAAACATCCACTTGAGTATTTCGCATGACGGTGAGTACGCTATTGCTCATGTGCTCCTGGAGAGATGAAAACGGCCATGAGTCAGAGGCTCACAAAGGGGGATGAAAACCCCACCCTCACCTTAATCCTCTCCCTGAGGGAGAGGAGACTTTCTTATTCCCTCCCCTTCAAGGGGAGGGATAGGGTGGGGATGGGGTTATTTTCAGGTGAACCCTCATGAACTTCCAGTTCACAAAGGATGATGAAAATAATCCCCCCATCCCCCCTTTAGAAAAGGGGGGTAAAAGTCCCCCTGTTTTAAAGGGGGATTTAGGGGGATTATGGGGTAAGGGGGGATTTGAAAGGTTATTTTCAGGTGAACCATGTACATAGTTACAGCACAGGAGATGAACAACATAGACCGCCGGACAAGAGATGAGTACGGCATCCCTACCCTCCTCCTCATGGAAAACGCCGCATCCGGCATGACGCGCGTCGTTGAGGATATGCTCGGTTCAGTAAGAGGTAAACGTATAACTATTGTCGCCGGCAAGGGGAATAATGGGGGAGACGGATTAGCTGCTGCAAGACAGTTGTATAACAGAGGGGCTGACGTATCTGTATATCTACTTTCAGAGCCGGCCTCATTAACTGGTGAAACAGCATTAAATCTAAATATCGCATTAAAAATTGGTATTCAGGTTTACAGTAAAGGGAACTATGATTTGAGAACGCTGAGGTCAGTCCTGAATCACAGTCAAGTCATCATAGACGCCATGATCGGAACGGGTCTCTCCTCTACAGTCAAAGAAGAATACAGGGAGGTGATAGGGCTTATCAATAATTCTAAGAGTGCGGTGTTAGCTGTGGATATACCGACAGGTATTAATTCAGATACAGGAGAGGTGATGGGGGCAGCGGTAAAGGCAACTGCCACTGTTACCTTTGCCCTTCCCAAGCGGGGGCACCTCCTCTATCGCGGATGTGAGTTTAGCGGGAAACTGCACGTAGTAGATATTTCAATTCCAATGTCCGCAATAGAAAAGGAGTCCATATACCTGCATCTACTGACAGAGGATGATATGCGGGGCCTTATACCCCAGAGGAAGACAGATTCACATAAAGGAAGCAATGGTCACGTACTGGTAATAGCAGGCTCCATAGGCAAGGGAGGGGCGGCTGCAATGACAGCGCTATCCTGCCTGAGAACCGGCGCAGGATTAGTAACCCTCGCAGTCCCTTCAAGTGTTCAGCCCATAGTAGCAGAGAGGCTTACCGAGGTTATGACATTCCCACTTGATGAGACTGATGAAAAGACAATAGCAAACTCCGCAATCAATACAATACTGGAGCTATCTAAGGATAAGGACGTAATTGCAATAGGACCGGGACTTACCACGCAAAAGGAAACGGCATCCATAGCCAGGAGATTAATAAAAGAGATACCGACGCCAATAGTAATAGATGCAGATGGGATAAATGCATTAGCAGACAACCTTGACATACTCAAAGATAGAAGAGCGCCGGCTATACTTACCCCCCATCCTGGAGAGATGGGGAGGTTAATCGGGAAGAGTCCGGCAGACGTGCAGAAGGACCGTATCGGGACTGCAAGGGAATTTGCAACCGGACAGGGTCTTTATCTTGTGCTCAAAGGGGCGCATACTGTAATCGCGGAACCGTCGGGAGGGGTATACATCTCCCCTACTGGAAATCCCGGGATGGCCACGGCAGGGACAGGTGATGCACTGACCGGGATTATAGCAGGCCTTATTGCACAGGGGGTTGACGTATCACCGGCCGTAAGACTCGGTGTATACCTGCATGGTCTTGCCGGAGATATCGCTGCAAAAGAGGTTGGCATGGTAGGGATGCTGGCAGGCGATCTCATTGCACGTATACCCACGGCAATCAGACAGCTTAGCAGTAATCCATGCTTCCCCTCCCTTGACGGGAGGGGATAAAGGGGAGGGTGGAAACAGCCTGTAACACCCCCACCCTACCCCTCCCCCGTAAAGGGGGAGGGAATATAAGGAGAAAGAATGGCTACAGCCAAAGACATAATGACCAAGGAAGTCGTAACAGTTACAAAAGATATAACCATAGAGGGCCTCGCTCGTCTATTCACCAGGCACGATATAAGTGGTGCACCTGTGGTGGATGAAGATGGCAAACTAATCGGGGTTGTGACTGAGAATGACCTGATCAAGATGGAGCAGAGGCTTCACATACCCACCGTAATCAACATCTTTGATGCAGTAATATACCTCGGCAGCTCAAAGAAATTTGAAGAAGATATAAAAAGGATGGCAGCAGCCAAGGTTGAGGACATATACAAAAAAGAGGTAGTAACAATAAATGAAGATTCACCCCTTCAAGAAATAGCCACCATCATGAGCGAAAAGAATATCCATCATCTGCCCGTTGTGAAACGGGGAAAGATTGTCGGCATAGTTGGAAAGAGGGATGTGGTAAAGGCTATTGCGAAGGGGAAGACGTGAGGGTTAAGAAGCCAGTAATTCAGACAGTAGACCCGTAGACATCAGACATTAGACTTAGGAAGGAAAATAAAAGGTTCATTCGTAAAAAAGTTGAGTAACTCAGGTAAATTAAAAATCAAAGATAAAAATGCAAAATGACAAATCAAAATTTAAAGATGGATTTAAAGGCAAAAGATAATCTTTGCATTTTGATATGTATTTTTGATTTTTTATCTTTAATTTTTGATTTTAGTCTAAAGTCTGAAGTCCAGTGTCTGAATTGCAGGATTATTCTATCAATATCAAAACAAAAAGCGTTAGGGAGACAATTGCTTCCGGTAAAGCTTTGGGGAATCTATTATCACCCGGCGATGTCGTATGCTTAACCGGTGAACTCGGAACAGGGAAGACCTGTTTTGTTAAAGGCCTTGCAGATGGGCTTGGAATAAAAGGGAGGACAGTAACAAGCCCTACTTTCATTATCATAAACGAATATAAGGGGAAGATCCCCCTATATCATATAGACCTCTACAGAATCGGGGCTATAGATGACTTGAGAGACCTCGGGATAGAGGAGATAGTATATGGTAAAGGGATAACCGCAATTGAATGGGCAGACAGGATTAAGGATACACTGCCGGATGAGAGGATTGATATAACGTTGAAATGGGTTGATAATAAGACACGCTTCATAGAGATGAAGGCAGTTGGCCGGTATCACAGGGAGATATTGAAGAAAGTTGCAAAGGAAATGCAATGAATTTAATGACAGAGATTCTTAACGCAATCAGGGATACAAAAGGATACCTCCTCTTGTTAAAAGATACAGGTGTAGAAGAAATAAATGTAACATCCCTGAGCCAGAGGCACACAAAGGAACGTGAAAATGTTGACAGAATGGAACATAAGCTGCAACAGCTTCAAAGCCTGCGGGAGAAGATAGGAGACTGCAAAAGGTGTAAGTTGTGGAAGGGGAGGACTAACATAGTCTTTGGTACCGGCAACCCTGACTCACCGCTGATGTTTGTTGGCGAAGGACCCGGGGAGGAAGAAGACCGGCGAGGGAAACCGTTTGTTGGAAAGGCCGGCGAATTATTAACAAAGATGATCGAGGCGATGGGCCTTGTGCGGGATGATGTCTATATAGCAAATGTCGTAAAATGCAGGCCGCCAAACAACAGGAATCCTGAGGAGGACGAGATAGCGGCATGTAAACCTTTTCTCGATGAGCAGATCAATATAATCAAACCAAAGGTCATCTGCGCACTCGGGACATTTGCATCACAGACACTGCTTGAAACGAAGACAAAGATCAGCGAACTCAGGGGGAAGGTGCATGAGAAAGGGGGGAACAGGATAGCGCCGACATTCCACCCTGCTTACCTCCTGCGCAACCAGCAGCAAAAGGGCCTCGCATGGAAGGACCTGCAGCTTGTAATGAAGGAGCTGGGATTGAAAAGGGTTTTCACATGAACCGCCATGAGCCCAGGCTCACAAAGGGGGATGAAAATCAAATATCAAAAATCAAAATGTAATGTAAAATGAGGTTCTTGCAAAAGTCTGTGTCATCCCCGAAATCTTCTATCGGGGATATGATTTTCTGTAATAAAACACTAGATTCCCGCTAAAACCATGCGGGAATGACAACATTTTTATACTTTTGCAAGAGCCTCAAATGTAAACTTGTCCTCATGAAAATGGGGAAAGGATAGCTCCTATCATTTTTGAATTTTGACTTGTCATTTTGATTTTTGACTTTTGATTTTTGATTTGAGGTTATTTTCACATGAAGCAACTCTGGGCGCCGTGGAGACTGGAATATATCTTAGAAGGCAACCCCGACGAGTGCATCTTCTGCGTAAAGCCTAAGGAAGACAAGGACAGGGACAACCTCATCCTCTTCAGGGGCAAACAGACCTTCATTATTATGAACCTCTATCCTTACGCCAATGGCCATCTGATGATAGTCCCATATCAGCATGCAGAAAATTTTTCCGGACTGTCTGATGAGGTACTGCTTGAACTCATGCTCCTGACAAGAAAATCAGAGGCTGTACTAAAGAGGTTACTCTCTGCACAGGGCTTTAACATAGGGATAAACCTTGGTAAGGCAGCAGGCGCCGGGATAGACGAGCATATCCATATTCATATAGTGCCCCGCTGGACAGGCGACACGAATTTTATGCCGGTACTTGCCGAGACAAAGGTTATACCTCAGCATATATGGGTAACCTATGACCTCCTTATGCCATTTTTTAGGGAGGAGCCGTCATGAGCATGGGCTCACAAAGGAGGATGAAAATAGCCCAGCAACTTAATAACTGTCATCCCCGAATGTTTCTATCGGGGATATGGTTTAAAACCAGATTCCCGCTTAAGACATGCGGGAATGACAAATTTGGGGGTATTTTCAGATGAAGGAAATAGAGAAATGATACGCCTGATATTTGCCCTGATTATACTTGCATTACTCGCCGTAACGGCTGTTGCGAATAAAGACACTGTTCAGATCAACTATATATTCGGAACCACCTCACCTCTTCCTTTATATCTCGTATTAATAATAACATTTGTTATCAGCGGACTTGCACTTACATTCATCCTGCTCCCTTCATGGATAAGGGATAAGATGGAGATAAGAAGGCTGCGACGCAGGCTTCAGGAGACAGAGTCCAGTAATACCCCCACTAATATCCCCACTAATATCCCCACTAATATCAAATGACGAACTCAGAACAACTAACCCCCCTGCTTAGACAATATCACGACATAAAAAGAGGACATAAGGATGCAATACTATTCTTCAGGATGGGCGATTTCTATGAGATGTTTTATGAAGATGCAGTGACTGCGTCAAAGATACTTGAAATAGCCCTTACCACGCGGGACAAACGGAACAACGACCCTGTACCGATGTGCGGGATTCCATATCATGCAGCAGATTCATACCTCCCAAAACTGATCAAGGAAGGATATAAGGTCGCAATATGCGAGCAGGTGGAAGACCCGGCCGTGGCAAAGGGGTTAGTAAGGCGCGAGGTCATACGCATAATAACCCCAGGGACAGTCCTTGACGGAAACCTCCTTGAGTCAAAGGAAAACAATTTTATCGCCTCTATATATCCTGCTGAGAAGGCTACAGGGCTCGCATTTGTGGACATATCTACAGGGGATTTCTACATAGCAGAGATTACGAGGAAGGGAGGGGGCACAAAGGAGGATGAAAATAATCCCCCTAAATCCCCCTTTAGAAAAGGGGGACTTTTATCCCCCCCTTTAGAAAAGGGGGACTTACCCCCCTTTTCTAAAGGGGCTGGGTTCCCGTTGCTGCGAAGCATTGCAACGGGAAGGGGGGGATTTGAAAAAGGATTTTCTAATGAAATTGCAGATGTCATTGCACGCATAGAGCCAAAAGAAATCATAGTACCACAGGGTATTGCCAGCAAAGGATTTACCAGGAATACTCAGTACCAACCGTATATTAACCCCTACCCTGCAGAGATGTTTGAATATAACAGGGCCTCATCAATATTTCATGAGCACATTAAGGGAGATTCTTCAGAATTATCAGGGGCCTGCCCTGACCCTGAATCAAGTTCAGGGGTTTCAGGGATGGACTCAAAAGGCCCCTCTATCAATGCGGCAGGCGCACTCTTAAGCTATCTCTCTGAGACCCAAAAGACTTCGCTCAGAAACATAAACAGCGTAAAGGTCTACAGGGGCGAGCAGTATATGACGCTGGATGAGTCCGCACAGCGGACACTTGAACTCGTAAGGTCATCGCAGACAGGTCAGAAGAAGGGGACGCTGTTCCATTTATTGGACAAGAGTGTAACGCCGATGGGCGGAAGGCTGTTAAGACATTGGATACTCCACCCCCTCATGGACGCAAACGTAATCATAAAAAGGCAGGACGCAGTTGAAGAATTAAAAACCAACTACACGCTCAGGTGCAGATTAAGAGATTCCCTGCGCAATGTCCATGACATGGAGCGTATAATCAGCAGGGTCACCCTCATGGCGGCAAATGCCCGCGACCTTGTATCAT
The DNA here is from genome assembly GCA_016234155.1 of Nitrospirota bacterium. Classification (GTDB taxonomy): domain Bacteria; phylum Nitrospirota; class 9FT-COMBO-42-15; order HDB-SIOI813; family HDB-SIOI813; genus JACRGZ01. The sequence goes on from JACRGZ010000048.1 coordinate 7,341, forward strand.
TAAACCAGTGCCTCAACGCTATACCGGAAATAAAAGGGCTACTCACCGGATGTTCAGACCCCTTGATTAAAGGCGCCAATAATATGATGGACAGCGTTGATAACCTCAGGGGGCTGATAGACAGGGCTATAGCGGACTCCCCTCCCTTATCCGTAACAGATGGCGGTATCATTAAAGACGGCTTTAACCGTGAGCTCGACGAGCTGCGCCAGATAAGCCGTGAAGGGAAGGGGTGGATAGCAAGGCTTGAGACAAAGGAGCGCCAGAGGTCGGGGATAGATTCTTTGAAGGTCCGCTACAACAGGGTATTCGGATACTACATAGAGGTGACAAAGGCGAATCTACGGAACGTCCCGCAGGACTATATCAGGAAGCAGACATTAGTAGGCGCTGAGAGATTCATCACACCTGAGCTGAAGGAGTATGAGGACAAGGTCCTTGGTGCGGATGAAAAGATAAAACGGCTTGAGCATCAACTATTCGAAGAGATAAGGGAGGCAGCGGCTGCGGAGGTTGAAACTATCCAGAGGAGCGCTAAGGGTATCGCACTTATAGATGTAATAGCCGCACTGTCAGAGACAGCCCATATATACCACTATGTCAGACCGGTAGTGGATAACACTCTTGCCATCAGGATAAAGGATGGACGTCATCCTGTAATCGAGCGGATGGATTTAGGAGAGCGTTTTGTCCCCAATGACACAGAAATGGATTGTGATAATAACAGGCTCATGATTCTGACAGGGCCTAATATGGCGGGTAAATCCACGTATATGCGCCAGGTTGCCCTCATCGTGTTAATGGCCCAGACGGGGAGCTTTGTCCCTGCCGGTGAGGTCTATATAGGTATGGTAGACCGGATATTCACGCGTATAGGGGCGTCAGATAATATTGCAGAGGGGCGCAGCACATTTATGGTAGAGATGGAGGAGAGTGCAAATATATTACGTAACGCCACACACCGCAGCCTCATATTACTTGATGAGATAGGCCGCGGGACGAGCACATTCGACGGCATAAGCATAGCATGGGCCTCTGCTGAATATATAAACAGGCGCCTTAAGGCAAAGACACTCTTTGCCACCCACTATCATGAACTGACAGAGCTTGCGCTGACCACTGAGGGGATATTCAATACCCATATGGCAGTGCGGGAGTGGAACGATGAGGTGATTTTCTTGCGGAAGGTGATGCCGGGAATGGCAGACAAAAGCTATGGCATCCAAGTCGCAAGGCTTGCAGGCATACCGTCAGAAGTAATAGGGAGGGCAAAGGAGGTGCTTGCCAACTTGGAGAAAGAGGAGCTGGACGATATTGGCATGCCAAAGCTGGCACACACTGATAAAGAAGAACATCAAGGGGCTCAGATAGACATATTCAGCCATGGGCATGAAATACATCCTGTGCTGGCAGAGCTGCGGGAGCTGGACATAATGAGCATGACCCCCCTTCAGGCCATTGCAAAGCTTGATGAATTGAAGAAGAAAACCCATGAGCCTCCGTCTCACAAAGGATGATGAAAATCCCCCCTCCCCTTAATCCCCTCCCGCAAGGGGAGGGGAGATATGAAGGATTGCCAAGAATCCCCCCCTCCCTTGACGGGAGGGGGTGAGGGGGAGGGTGAACGATGGTTATTTTCAGGTGAACCATCATGAACTTCCAGTTCACAAAGGATGATGAAAATCCCCCTTAATCCCCCTTTTTCAAAGGGGGAAATTAGTTACCCCCCTTTTTTAAAGGGGGATTTAGGGGGATTATGGGGTGAGGGGGGAATTTTCAGGTGAACTAACCAGTTGACACGATAAAAGAGTTTCTATATATTAAAAATCCCTGAATTAGTTTAATGAAAGTTTAATACACGAGGCTTACTTGAGCTTTATCCTGACCGCAGTAATAATGTTTCTCTTCTGGATACTCCTTTCAGGGGAATTTGGTTTCATCCTTATTGCCTCAGCAATTATATCGTGCCTCTTTGTATCATACCTGTCTCATGATCTCTTAATCGGAAAGGCCAATGTAAGGCTGGGTTTAATAAGGATATTCAGGTTTATCAAATACCTGCCGTGGCTTATGTGGCAGATAGTCCTATCAAACATTGATCTCGTCAAACGAACCCTGCATCCCAAGATGCCAATTAGCCCTACTATATTCAGTTTTAAAAATGAGCTTCGAACAGAAATGGGTATGGTCGCCCTTGCCAATTCCATAACTTTAACACCTGGTACTATAACTGTAGATGTAAATGAAGATGAGTTCATTATCCATGCTGTAGCATTAGAACTTGCAGAAGGTCTTATGGAAGGAGAGATGCAAAGGAGGATAAAGGCGATAGAAGGGGAAGAGGATGTTTAATATAGCAGCAACTGTGATAGTCCTGGCGGCTGCCCTTGTCATTTACAGGGCGATTAAAGGGCCGAGGATATACGACAGGGTACTCGCGGTAAATGTCATAGGGACAAAGACCGTGGTCTTGCTTGCCCTGATAGGGTACATATATGAGCGCCCCCATTTCCTTGATATTGCACTTGTATATGCAATTATAAACTTCATCGCTACTATAGCGTTCCTGAAGTATAGACAGACCGGAGGACTGGATTAAAAATGGATATTATTAGAACAATAATAAGTGGTATCCTCATAGCTACCGGCTGTTTTCTTATCGTCGTTGCAGCTATAGGAGTTGTCAGGTTTCCTGACTTTTATACGAGGATGCACCCGGCAGGCAAAGGCGATACACTGGGACAAGGGCTTGTACTTACAGGGCTTATGGTATATGAAGGATTTGATCTGATCAGCGTAAAGTTACTAATTATTATTATCTTCATCTTTATTGCAAACCCGACAGCAACACATGCCCTGGCAAAAGCCGCTTATGTTGCAGGTGTAAAACCCTGGGTAAAAGATAAAGGAGAGGGTAAATGATTATTGACTTTATACTCCTGTTTTTCCTCGTAGTCAGTGCCATAGCAGCCATCCGGATGAAAGACCTGCTCAGTACAGTCATTCTACTCAGCGCATACAGCCTTATAATGGCAGTAGTCTGGACAAGACTGAATGCCGTGGACGTTGCCTTTACAGAGGCATCTGTCGGTGCAGGGATTACAACCGTGCTCCTGATTGCAGCTTTGAGCAGGACACGGAGGTGGGAGGGGAACGGTCAGAGGGAAGGATTTAAAAGCTCAAAACTTTTTGACTCTCACTCCCTACTATCTTTCATTGCAGTCCTTGTGACCGGCGCAGTCCTTGTGTATGGGACACTCGATATGCCCGATTATGGCGACCCTGACGCCCCTTCGCATCACCATGTTGCACCGAGGTATATAAAGGGATCACTCGAGGAGTCGGGTGTTATTAATATGGTTACCGCTTTACTGGCAAACTACAGGGGCTATGATACCCTCGGTGAGACGACGGTCATATTCACTGCAGGGACATCCGTAATCCTCCTCCTCAGGAAGAAAAGGGCACAATGAAGGATGATATTATTATAAGGGTTATCTCGAATCTACTGATCCCCTTTATCCAGCTCTATGCCCTTTATGTCCTGGCCCATGGAGACCTCGGCCCTGGAGGTGGATTTCAGGGTGGTGTCATCTTCGCCTCAAGTATAGTCCTCTATGTGCTTGTCTACGGGATTGACGAGGGGAGAAAAAGGGTATCCCAGAAGATAACCGATGTCCTGAACTCCATCGGGGTCATGATATATGGAGGGATCGGGGTCGCCTGCCTGATGTTCGGCGGGTATTATCTCCAGTATGGAAAGCTGCCGCTCGGAGATTTAAAGGAGGCAAGCCATCTGGGTATCTACGGGATAGAGATCGGCGTGGAGGTCACTGTTGCGGCCGTCATGATCACCATATTCTTTGAGATGGCGAGGAGGGGAAATGATTGAGCTCATAATAGGGAAATACAACTACTGGATCTATATAACCCTCATGATGATAGGTTTTTATGCCATGATAGCCAAGGGAAACCTGGTAAAAAAGATCGTAGGGATGAACATATTCCAGACAGCGGTTATCCTGTTCTACATATCCACCGGAAAGGTGTGGGGTGGGACAGCCCCCATAATATGGGAAAAGGCTGTCATCTATGATAATCCCATACCGCATGTCCTCATGCTGACTGCCATTGTTGTGTCAGTCGGCACAACCGCAGTCGCCATAGCCATAGTCATCAGGATATACAAGGAATACGGGACCATAGAAGATGAGACAATACTGGAGATCGAGAGAGAACAGGCTGAAGAATCCAGAGGGAAAAGACAGGATATAGAGGCATAAATGGGTATAGCAGAACACTTTCCGCCGCTGATTATTGTAACACCACTTCTGTTATCGCTGATAATACCGATTGCAGGCATGATAAACAGGGCCTTATGCTGGGTTATTGCAATTGCGATAAACCTTGCATGCCTTCTCATGTCCATCTCCCTCCTGAATAC
>JACRGZ010000045.1 GCA_016234155.1 Nitrospirota bacterium
CAAAATTGAATAGACATCATTGAGGAAATCTCCCCTAACCCCTCTTTTTCAAAGAGGGGGATTATCCCTCCCTTTGGAAAAGGGAGGTTAGGAGGGATTTTGCAAAGAAATGTCGTCATTATTCTGAGACTGTTAATATATGGATGAAACCCTCATGCCCCTCCTGGGCACAAATGGACATGAAAATTAACCATAGAGGGTATGGAGTGCAACGACTCCAGTCGTTGCATGCAAAATCTGGAGATTTTGCACTCCAGAAGTTTCGCATTTTCAGATGAAATTCAGGGTGATGGGGGGGCATGAATTCTTTAAAAGACAAGGTTGCACTTGTAACCGGAGGGGGCAGCGGGATCGGTCTTGCCATTACAACTGCCATGCTTGAAGAAGGGATGTGTGTGGCTATTTGCGGCCGTGACAGTCATAAGATAGAGAAAGCGGAATCGGAGCTCAAACAATACAGCAGCCGGCTGATGTCTACGCCTGCTGATGTGGCAAAGAAGACTGATGTGGACAAATGGGTTAAGGCTGCGACAAAACAATTCGGCAGAATAGATGTCCTTGTCAACAATGCCGGTGTTGCCAGATGGTCAGATGTGGAAAACATCACTGATGAGCACTTTGATTATCAGCTTAATGTGAATCTGCGCGGTCCGCTTTATTGTTCCCAGGCCGTCATTCCTCATATGAAAAAACATTGCAGCGGCTACATTATCAACATCTCCTCCATCTGCGGCAAATTCGGATTTGCCGGGACAGCGGCCTATAGCGCCAGCAAGTTCGGCCTGATGGCCCTCTCAGACAGTCTTAGAGAAGAACTGGAACAATACAATATTAAGGTTACCGCAATCTGTCCCGGCTATGTTTCAACCCCCATGGTAACAGATGCCCCTGTCCCACGGGAGCAAATGATACAGCCCGAAGACATCGCCAGGGCAATCTTATTTTTACTTAACTTATCAGAATATGCAGTGATTAAAGAGATCGTGGTTACGCGGAAGGGGGAAGGGTAGACGTGAGATGTAGGGACAGACCTTTAGGTCTGTCCAAAATAGTGGGGGATAAATCCCCACGCTATGTAGAACCTTTTTTCAGCCCGCTAACCAGTGCTGATGTCATCGGAGGGGCAAGCTCTTCAAGGCTGATATCAACAAACCCGGCCTCTTCTAACCACTCCTTTACCTCATGGAAGCCGTAGTCCCTTCCCTTTGTGGTCAGCAGCATGTAGATGCTGAATATTGCGCCACAGGCGGGCCGCGTAAGGCTCTCGTCCATTATGTGGTCTTTAATTATGATCCGTCCACCCGGGTTTAATGACTGAAATATCTTCTTCATCAGGGTCTTGTTTGTCCCCTCATCTTCGCCATGAATGATATTTGAGAGGAACACTACGTCATATCCTGCCGGCAGGGGGTCTTTATTATAATCACCCGCAATTATCCTGATCTTCCGGCTGACCCCTGCACCTTCTAACACCCTTTTGGTCACCTCAAGTGTAGCCGGCAGATCGAATATAGTCACCGAGATGTGCGGGTGTTTCTTACATATGGCGATTGGATATGTCGCGGGGCCGGAGCCTATATCCAGAACAGAATGGACACCTGTCAGATTCAGCCTGTCGGCAATATAGCCTGCATCTCCACGGGCAGATACGAGGTGGTGCATTGCCATGATGAAACACTCAGTCTCTTCCTTTTCTGTCTGGTACATGTCAGGAGTTCTGACGGACTTACCTGTTCTGACAGCATCTGCAAGTCTCTCCCATACCTTCCACATAGAAGATTCAAACCTGATCATCCCTGAATAACAGCTTTCTGACGCAGAAAGAAGATATTTCCCTGACAGGTCAGTCAATGAAAAGAGGTTGCCCTCTTTATTAAGGAGGTTAAGGGCTGTTAATGCATTTAAGAGTAGCTCTGTAGCCCTTGTATCAGTGCGGATGTTTTCAGCAACCTCTTCTGCCGAGACCTTCTTATCTCCAATAGTATCGAATATATTTAACTCAACGGCAGCATGGAGTATCCTTGACTCCGCATAGGCACCGCTAAGGTTATCGAGATGTGTGAAGTCCATAAGTCTTAGATTACCATTACTAACTCGTGGTTGACAATACACTTTAAAGTTGTTAGGATACAAACTGTTGAATATCAAGCGGGTTAGGCTGGGCGGATAGCTCAATTGGGAGAGCGCAGCCCTTACAAGGCTGAGGTCACAGGTTCGATCCCTGTTCCGCCTACCATTTAAAAATAAGGGTTCGAGGGGTCAAGGATTCAAGGGG
>JACRGZ010000049.1 GCA_016234155.1 Nitrospirota bacterium
ACTGACTGCGACCATACTGTCTGTTGTCGGTGAGATTCCGACATGCGAACCGTCACCAACACTGTTCGGGTGACGTCTTAGACAAATGTAATGTTTGTCTATGGTTTTAGGAACGGTATTCTGATATGGCACTTATTGAGGCGAGGGAGATTACTAAAATCTATATGTTTGGAGATATTGCAGTTGATGCATTATGCACTATTTCGCTCAGCATTGAAAAGGGTGAATTCATAGCAATAATGGGTCCATCAGGCTCTGGTAAATCAACTTTTTTAAATATTCTTGGATGCCTTGACAAACCAACAACCGGCCGATATCTCCTTGAAAGTGTTGATGTCGGTAAACTTAGTAGAGACGAACTCGCTGGAATAAGGAATAAAAAAATAGGTTTTGTATTTCAGGGATTTAACCTGCTTCCAAGGACATCTGCCCTTGAAAATATTGAACTACCAATGCTCTACAATGGAGTTTCAGCAGAAGAGAGAAGACAGAAGGCAACGGTAGCTCTTAAGGCAGTTGGACTGGAAGGTAGGCAAAATAATTATCCGACACAGCTTTCAGGCGGTGAGCAACAAAGGGTTGCAATAGCAAGGGCGCTTGTCAATGGTGCGCCCATAATACTTGCAGATGAACCTACAGGCAATCTTGACACAAAGACAAGCACCGAGATAATGAGGCTTTTGATAAAACTTAATACAGAATCTAATATTACAGTGATACTTGTAACCCATGAGACTGATATAGCTGCTTACAGCAGACGAGTAATAAAATTTCTGGATGGTTGCATTATCAGTGATGAACCGATTAAAGATTCATGAACGATTGGGTTTATCATTTTTGACTTGTTAATTTTGTCCCGATATTTCGGGACTAAATTTGAAATGTTTCTTTAAGTATTGTTTAGGATTTAGGTTTGGGATTTATAAAATATAATAAAAAATCTTGTAAATCCAGTTAATCCTGTCTAAAAAGTCCCGCCGAAGGCGGTTAAGTTCATGCAGGCGAGATTGAAGGCCGTTAAGGAAGAGGGCGGGCAGATAGCTCGGGTTTTATTTTCAAATGGATAACGATGAATTAGTTGACAGGAGAGGATTCTTAAAATCAGCCTTTCATGAGATTACAAAGAAGGTATTAGAATTCTCACAGGACAGAGGAGATAGCGCCCCAAAAAAGAAGAGGAGATGGCTGCGTCCTCCCGGTGCAGTAGAGGAGAGCCTCTTCTTCTCCCGTTGTACAAGATGTAACGAGTGTATAAAGGTCTGTCCCCATCAGTGTATAAGGGGAGTTGATTCTGATACAGATGCAGGTATTGGTACCCCTGTAATAGTCCCCAGGATTGCGCCATGTAAATTATGCACTGATCTCCCATGTATAAAGGTATGTAAAGACAAGGCGTTAATGCCTGTAGATGACATAAGAAAGATAAAGATCGGGGTTGCATTGATCGACAGGACCAGATGCCTTAACTATATAGGGGATGGGTCATCGCTGTGCAGGAAATGTTACACCGAATGTCCCCTGAAAGACGAGGCCATTTACCTTGAGGATTCAAGGCCTGTTGTCAGGGCTGAAAGATGTACCGGATGCGGTATATGCGAGAATGTCTGTGAGGTAGTAAATCCTCCTTCATCCGTCAGGGTATTTCCACCTCCTGATATGTCATTTCTGCGCTGACGAAGTTACTTCTCCCTGTCGTTGCTCCGTTCCTTATTGGATACCTGGCAAATCAATTCCGCTATATTTTCTACTTGACGTAGAATAATAGTTGTGATAAATATATGTTTATGGTCAAGCGTCTTACATCAGCATTCAAACCACATAAGGCAGGTCTTGGAATGGTGCTCGGTGACATCGAAAGGCTTGTAATGGATGTCCTGTGGAGGAGAGGCGAGGCTACCGGCCGCCAAGTTTTAGAGGATATAGGGAAAGAAAAGTCCCTTGCCTTTACGACAATCCTCACCGTCATGGACAGGCTTTTAAAAAAAGGGCTTATAAGGAGGGTTAAGAAGGAGGGGCTTTTTGTTTATACACCGTCAATGTCAAAGGACGAATTTGTAAGACAGGTATCAGATGAGGTATTACAAGGTATTTTTGATATATCTGCAAGTTCTGCAGCTTCATCCTTTGTTGACATTCTTTATAAGACGAGCCCGGAGGAGATAGAGAGGCTGTCACGGTTAATTGAGGAGAGGAAAAAGGCATCAAAAAAATAGCCTGACGAAAACACCTTTATAATTGTCACAATTCCTATCGCTATCCCGATTATACCGAGTATAATAGCATTGACTTTCCCGCCTACCGGCATTATAGTCTTGTAAACCCAGATAAGCCCATGGAAACCTTTCCATCTTGTTTCAAAAAAATAGCTCAGGATGGAAAAGATGCCGCCGGAGAACATCAGGATTCCCCACAGAAGGAGTAAGGCATCAGCAAGTATGTGAAATCCACCGGGGAAGGAAAGGATTCTTACAGTAAGTTCACCTATGCCGGCGGCTGAAGCAATAATAACAAGTACCCAGAGGGGATGGATAATAGGTCGTTTCATCTGGTTATTATATAGCAGAACAGTTGGGAGGACAATGCCCACCCAACTGTTGTCATTGCGGGCACCCCTCCGAAGGGGTGTGAAACAATCTCACAACATCTGAAAAATGTCCAGGATTTCCCTAAAATTCATGCGCCGGCTTTATGGCTGGGTCATCCACTGGTCAGCAACCCCTCATGCTATTTCAGCCCTTTTCGTGATTGCCTTTGCAGAGTCTTCTTTTTTCCCTATCCCGCCGGATGTGCTGCTGATAGCCATGGTCATTGCAGTCCCGGCTAAAGCCATGTGGTATGCCTTTGTCTGTTCCGTAGGTTCTGTGCTGGGTGGCATGGCAGGTTATGGCATAGGATGGGGCCTATGGGAGGCGGTAGACAGCATCTTTATCGGACACATCTTCAGCCAGGCGGTCTTTGATAAGGTGGTTCAGGCATATAATGATAATGCATTTCTTACTGTCCTGACAGCGGCATTCACACCTATCCCATACAAAGTAATTACTATAGCCGCAGGTGTGTCAAAGATAAACTTTCTCACACTCGTTGCAGCCTCAGTAATCGGCCGTTCCGCCCGTTTCTTCCTTGTGGCAGGTCTCCTGTCTTACTTCGGCGCCGTCATGAAGGAGAAGATCGAGAAATACTTCGACTGGCTGGCCCTTGCCTTCTTCGCCCTCCTGATAGTGGGTTTTCTGGTAATAAAGTACGTTATTTAATTCCGGTTGACCCGTTATCCTCAGTATGTTATAAAACAGGACAATAAAAGTTACTTTCCATCCAAAACGTTATAAAAACCAAGCATGTCATGCGTGGAATTCCATGCATGGATTGTTGTGATATATAAATCAGGTGATATTTAGTAATATCCCTTGATTCGCCATTTTCTTTTATACTTCATGCAGTTAGATAATCTAATCAGCAGGTGTGATAGATGAGAAAAAAGGTGGCACACTCATTGCTTATTGCTTTTAGTATAATTAGTGTTGGGTAATAATTTTTTAAAAATAAAGAAACGGAGGTGTCACATGGGTAAGTATCTTAGGGCAAGTTTAACACTATCAATTATCTTCTGCATGGGATTATCATTTTTCGGCTGCGGGGGTGTAAAGGTGAAGCCTACAGCCCTTGAGAAGATAGGCGCCCCTGAATGGGTATATAAAGGAGGGTGGGCGTTTAAGGAGGAAAAAGGACGGGCCTTTTATGGAGTAGGCTCTGCATCAGGCATCCAGAACAGGACGCTTGCCACAACGACTGCTGATAACAGGGCAAGAAATGAAATAGCAAAGACCTTCCAGGTATTTATCTCTTCCCTTATGAGGGACTATGCTGCATCTACAACAGCGGGAGACTTTAAAAATACAGTTGAGGAGCAGCACGTTGAGCAGGCTATTAAGACTGTAACATCCATGACCTTGTCCGGTGTAGAGGTTGTTGACCACTGGGAAGATCCGCGAAATGGAGATTTCTATTCACTTGTGAGGGTTGATTTGGAGTCCTTTAAAAATAACATTGAAAAAATGGGCGCCTTAAATGAAAAAGTACGTGAACTTGTCAAAGAAAGGGCAGACAAGTTGCATGAGGATCTGGTGAAAGAGGAAGAGCGGATTAAGAGTCAATAAAGAGAGATAGGAGATTCAGGTGATGAGGGCTCACAGGCAGGTTACAATACAGGTGGGACGTTCTATTTTCCTTTATCTTTTGTGCCTGTTGATTTTTACGGCCTGCTCACTCCATAGAGATAGCCATCTTAAAGATTCCGCTGTATTAGGTGTTAACCAGCAACTCCCTGAATGGGTTACACACAGGGTTCACCCTAAATATCCTGACTCCTTCTATATGATAGGTGTAGGTTTTTCAGAGAAGGATACACGTGAGGCAGATGATGCAGCAAGGCTGGATTTACTGAAACAGATTGAGGTAGAGATCAAAGGGGAAGAGAGCGCTGTACAGACAGAGATGAGCCAATCGGGAGACAGACAAAATAAAACAGAGGGGTCAACTTATGTGCAGACCAGGGTAGACTCAAAGGTTCACATGACAATCCCTGGCCTCAATATAGCCGAGCGGTGGTCTGACAGATTGCGTAACAAGTACTATTCTCTTGTAGTCCTTGATAGAGAAGGTGCGTCCGAGTATTTGCACGAGAAAATTAAAGAAATGTCGGGCACGATTAATAGTCTTGTCAAAGGTGGAGAAGAGGCGGAAACCAAGCGGGACTACAGTGCAGCTATAAACAGGTACCAGGAGGCCCTAAAATTAATCCGTGATTCACAGGCCATTATCTCACAATATAAGGTTATCAGTGGTGAACTAAGAGAGTCTCCTGATACACTGGCCATTATATCCCCGGCAGAACTTGGAATCAAAATAGCCCACCTGTCAAACAAAGTCCCTAAGACTACTGAACTTATGATATGGGATGCAGGTATAAGGGATCTGATTTTGCAGGTGGCAAGTAGGGTACCGGGTGAAGGAGTTTTAACTGTAGTGGTCGGAGATTTTATAGAAGGGAGAAGTGGTGAGAGAGTCCCTTTGAGTGACCTTATCGAGTCGGACATCCGCACCACTATGGCACAGGTGGAAGATATTAAAGTAATGGAAAGGGATAAATCCAGTTCAGACCTCTTTCTTACCGGTTTATTCAGAGTTGATGGAAATGTCCTGCGGATCAATGCCACATTGAAAGATGTGGAGACCGGGGCTATTGTAACTGCCGGAAAGGTATCTATACTGGGTGCAAATATTTCCAACAGAGACCTCCAACCTCACGGTGCAGCGCCTGAGAAAGGGCCTCAGCCGGTTTCTTATGATACTGCCGTTGAACAGCTCCTGACCATAGATAGTAGTAGCGATGATACGTCACCCTTCAATGTGAGGGTATGGACGGATAAGACAAAATACATGTTTGGTGAACCGGTAACTTTCTATTTCACAGCAGACAGGGATTGCTACCTTACACTCCTTGACCAGGGGACGAGCGGGACATTACGTGTCATCTTCCCCAACCCGTATCAGCAGGACAATTTTATCAGGGCAGGCAAGACCTACGCTGTCCCGGACCCGGCAGCAAATTATGAGATCAGGGTGGATGGGCCGGCAGGCATTGAACGGGTGAAGGCTATAGCGACTCTGAATAAATCAGATCAACCTCCCGTTGATTTATCAAAGGGATTCTATGAATTAAGTTTACGTGATGAAAGCCGTATGCGTGATCTAACCGTGGCTGTAAAGAAGCTGCCTGATCAACAGTGGACACAGAAATATCTTGAAATTGATATCTTATCCCCTGATGATAGAGACCAGTTAAGGCCGCGAAAATTGAAACCAAAACGTCCGGATAGACCTGTAGACATTATAGGTACGCCGGGGGCGATTGATTCGGGTAAAGAGGAGATGCGAGAGTAAGCAGTGATTTTCAGATGAACACAAAGCGATCACATTTCCTTATCGCAGCTATCGTAGGCCTCAGCGCCTCAATATTTGTCCTAATCATATCCTTTATCTTCTCAGGCCTTTTTACGGCATGGGAAGACAAGACCGCCGATTACAGGCTCAAACTCCGGGGAAAGATTGATACCCATCCGGATATAGTCCTCATAGACATAGATGATTCCAGTATGCAGGCTATTGGGCGCTGGCCCTGGGACCGTGCCTATCACGGAAAGATGATTGACATTCTATCTGCAAGCAAGGCGGCCGCAATCGGCTACGACATCCTATTTGACCATCCTGTCGAAGGTGAAGGGGACAGGGTTCTCATAAATGCTACTTCAAGCGCAAAGGATCTACTCTATCCGGTTGGTTTTGCCCTTCAGGATAAACCGGTGGAGTCTATCGGTACCCCGGATTCCAGACCATCTGCAGGTTTGCCGGAGAAATTCACTATTGTGCAGGATATATCTAACCCTGGGCGTATTTTCAGTGTAGAGAGGACGGTACCACCGTTTGCCGGGCTTCTTACTGTAACCGGTGGTATGGGCCATATCTCTTCAAACCGCGACACTGACGGGACGATCAGACGTGTGCCGTTAGTCGTTAATCTAAACGGGAGATTCTTCCCTGCCTTTGGTCTCAGTGTAGTTGCTTCATACCTGAAAGTGCCCAATGAGGATATTGTTATTAACCCCGGCTCATACATAACTCTGAAAAACGCCATGATACCGGGACATACCGCTAAACGTAATATACATATACCGATTGATGATCGCGGGATGATGGTCATCAACTATGCCGGCAGATGGGAAGACACTTTCACCCACTATTCATTCGTGGATATTCTGAAAGAGGCTGATAAGAAAGATGGATTGGAAGGTATCGGAGAGATCCTTTCAGGAAAGATAGCCCTAATCTCCAACACTGCCACAGGATACGATCTAAAGCCGGTTTCCATAGAAGATAATTTTCCCGGAGGCGGGATCCATGCCAATATTATCAATACCATACTCACGGAAAACTTCCTCAGGAGATTAAGTATCCCAGGAAGGATTTTAATACTGATAGCCTCAGGTATAGCTGCGGCATGGATTGCGATTAACAGGAGGTGGAAGGTAAGTCTTTTATCTTGCTGTCTCGTAGTTGGGGCTTACTGGATTCTATCCTACATCCTGTTGTTATGGACAGGTTTTATTACAGATATGTTTTCACCAACGGTAGTAATGTTCTTAAGTTTTACAACTGCCACCCTTTATGGAAAGGGAGTCGAGCAGGAACGTTCTACGCAATTATTCACGGAACTTGAACTGTTGGGTAAAAGCATCAAGTCAATGACAGGAGATCTGAGCGCAAAAGAAGATGAATTGCTAAGACTCCGCCAGGAGTTGTCTGAAAGGGTATCTTCTGCCGGTATGGTGATGGGGCAGGAGGAAGTATCATCCCGGAGGATAGCCTCCTTAGAGGTGAAGATGGAGGAGACACTAAGGGAGAAGGTCCTTCTGCTCAGGTCTAAACAGCAATTGGAGATGAAATTAGCAAGACTCCTGACAGAGCCTTCTCATTCGGACTTGCAGTTGCCGGACGGATTGGATGAACTTCGGAAGGAATGTGCTAGGTACGGTATTATTACCCGCAGTCCCAGGGTATTAAAGATATTTGAAGATATAAAGAAGGCAGCACAGACAAGAAGTCCGGTGTTGATACTTGGTGAGAGCGGGACAGGTAAGGAGCTATTTGCAAGGGCTGTCCATGAGTTGAGCCCGCGGTCCGTGAAACCTTTAATTGTCGTAGATACGCCTGCGGTATCAGACAACCTCTTTGAGAGCGAGCTTTTCGGGCATGTCAGGGGGGCATTTACAGGGGCAGTCAGCGACAGGAAGGGATACTTTGAGGCGGCTCAGGGAGGGACGTTATTTTTAGATGAGATAGGCGACCTGAGCACCCGCATACAGGCAGGTCTGCTGGGTGTTCTGCAGCGGCATGAGTTCAGAAAGGTCGGGAGCGCTACCCCTATAAAGACAGATGTCCGGATCATAACAGCTACGAATAAGAACCTTGTTGAGGAGACAGCAAAAGGGTCATTCAGGGAAGACCTCTATTACCGCCTCAATGTGGTGTCTGTCGTCCTGCCGCCTTTACGGGAGAGACCTGAAGACATTGAACCACTTGTCCATTATTTCCTTGGGAAATACTGTGCTGAAAATGGGTTAAAGTATGGAGGGGGTGGAAATGAGAAAGGGGATATCAAAGGGTTGACACCGTCGGCTATTGAAAGACTCAAGTCCCACACATGGAAAGGCAACATAAGGGAGCTTGAAAATGTAATCGCCCGCAGCGTAACCATGTCGAAAGGTGGATGGATAACGGAAGAAGACATGAGGCTGGATTTTACTAATGATACCCCTCCCCTTAATCCCCTCCCGCAAGGGGAGGGGAGACAAAACGGTGCAGCAATAATCCCCCCTCCCTTGACGGGAGGGGGTGAGGGGGAGGGTGAAGCTCAGCCTCTGGATGCTATCAGGGACGAAGACTTCCTCTCAGTCCTCAGAAAAAAAGGATTTAACATAGGCGATACAGCTAAGGTTTTCAATATCAGCCGTGGCACAGCAGCCCATCGTTTCAAAGGTATATGCTTTGAGACCCTTGTTCGCTACAACGGTGACATACAGAAGGCATCATTTGAACTTTCTGGCTCAAGTTTTGCATATATAGAGGTTGTAAAAGAAAGGGTTGAAGAGTATTACACCAATCTGATAGAAGTCATTAAACATTGTGACAGTATTGAAGATGCGATGTCAGAATGCAGGAGAAGATTCAAAAACCTGAAAGGGAGATATTTCAGGGCCATGGAGGAATTGGTGAGGATGTATTTTGATGGGAAGGATACAGTATGAGTGACAGGTTCGCAAAGGATGATGAAAATCCCCACCCTCACTCCTTCGACTTCTCTCAGGACAGGCTTAATCCTCTCCCTGAGGGAGAGGAAATTTCCCTCCCCTTCAAGGGGAGGGACAGAGCCTGCCCCCGAAGTATTTATCGGGGGGTGGGGATGGGTTTCTCAGATGAGAGAAGGTTCATCTTCCTTACTACTTGTCTAATTATCATTTTTTCCCTCGCAACCCTTTCCGCCTGCGGTACCACCAGGTCAGCGGAGAAAAGCCCGTCAGTTCCTGTAATGCCTGCTTACGGTAAAACAGACTCGGCTGTGGATGTACCCGTAATAAATCCAGCATTCAGCAAGTCAATGGACAGCGGGATTATCAATTCCCTTTCCATGAGCCAGGACGGCCAGTATCTTGCTGTTGGCCTTAGAGATTCAGTCTGGTTATGGGATACGATCAACGTGGGCAGAGATAAGAAGATACTGCAGAGTTCCGGTATACGGGATGTGACCGCTATCCGGTTTAGTGATGACGGCCGTTTTCTTGTAGTGGGAGGCTACCGGACTATTGAGGTCTGGGATGTTCCGGCGGGTAGGCTGAGTAAGAGGATAGAAGTGCAGGGAGATTATATCACTGCACTGACATTTTCACCCGATGGCCGTTTCCTTGCCGGAGGGTCAAGAGGCGCTTCCCATGCAATATGGTTCTGGGAGGTAAGCAGCGGGAGACTGGCAAAGACCCTCCGATGGGACTGGAAGTATTCAGATGAGGTAAAGGCATTGACCTTTACCAAAGACAGTCTCCGCCTTGCATCTGTGGCTATAGACGGCATTATCCGCATCTGGGATGTCAGGTCAGGAACAGTTGAGAAAAATATAAATACAGAACGTGTAGACATACCGGCTACCCTTGATTTCAGCCCGGACGGCAGCCTGATTGCAGCAGGAACGGCACAGGGACAGCTTATATGGTGGAAGATATCTGACGGAACATTAGTACGGCGTATCAATGCCCACAATAGCCCCATTACGTCTGTTGCCTTCAACGAAGACGGAAAGAGTGTTATTTCTGCAGGGCTTGACCGTGTTATCAGGATATGGGATTCAAGGACAGGTAATCTGAGAGAGGCAAAACGCACCGGACAAGACATAGAACGGTTTACCCTTACTGAAAACGGACAGCGTATGGTTGCAATTGAACAAAAAGGTATCTCATCATATCAGATACTTGAGGCCGGCGGCGTACCGCCTATGATTGCAATCCTCTATCCTGGAGATAAACAGGCCATCAATAAACCGGGACTTTCTGTTTCGGCCAAGGTCGTTGATGACAGGGGGATCAAGGATGTTTCTCTGGAGCTAAATGGCATAGAGGTTCAGGGAGAAGCCGCCGGCACCCGTGACCTCAAGGTCATGCCTGTAAGCGACAGGAAGGAATTAGATCTGACATGGAATGTCTCGCTTAAACGCGGCGCCAACATGATTACGGTAGTGGCCCGTGATTCAGACAACCTTGTATCGAGGAGGTCAATAGAGATAAATTATGCCGAAGAACGCGGGGATGTCTGGGCGGTGGTAATCGGTGTCAGCCAATATAAGCATGTAGAGGGACTGAAGTTTGCTGATAATGATGCCCGTGCCTTCTATAACTATCTCATAACTGATAATGCCATACCTGCAGACCATGTGATACTTCTAACAAATGAAGATGCAACTCTACAGCGGGTAAAAGATGTATTAGGTGTAGAGATCAAACAGAAGGCGAGGAAACAGGATACAGTCATTATCTACTTTGCAGGGCACGGCGCCCCTGAACCTGATAATGACAGCCCTGATGGGGATGGGTTAGAGAAATATTTCCTTACCTACGATACGGACCCGCAGAGGCTCTATTCTACTGCGCTCCCAATGCAGGAGGTTGCCCGCATATTCGGCAGGATAGATTCTGAGAGGATTGTGCTGATCCAGGACACCTGCTACAGCGGCGCAAGCGGAGGGCGCACCATCCAGACCGCCTCTATCCGGGCCTCCATCTCAGATGCCTATCTCAACAGGATTACCAAAGGGAAAGGACGTGTGATTATATCCGCCAGCTCGGCTAATGAGGTGAGCATGGAAAAGGACTCGTTAGGGCACGGTGTCTTTACATATTATCTGCTAGAGTCATTGAAGCATGGTGACACAGATAGTGACGGTTTCATAACCACAGGAGAGATATACCGTTACGTGTCAGATAAAGTCCCAGCAGCCACCAACCGCAACCAGCACCCGGTGAAAAAGGGAGAAGAAGTAGAAGGGGAGATTATTATAGGAAAGGCGAGGAAGGAATAATGGAGAGACTCCTGTGTCAAACATAATCATCTTTCTAATTGGGCATTTCTTACAATCCCCTCTCCCCTTGAGGGAGAGGGTTAGGGTGAGGGGTATCTTTACCATAAAAACGATGGGAGTATCTATCCTGATTTCCTTACTTATCATCTCCCTCAGCGGTCTTACAGGACTCGTATCCCTTGCCCATGCCGCCATAACAGACCTCACCCCGCCTATTGTCCGCCATTCTCCCCCGGCACGCATCATCCAGGGTGAAGACATGGTAATTATGGCAATAGTCGAGGACGAAAGCGACATATCATGGGTCAACCTGTGGTACAGGACATCAGGAAAAGATAGTTATAGAAAACTCCTTATGAAACAGGTAGACCTCAGAAAATATGAGGCCCGTGTCAAAGTAACAGAGGATTTCAGGAAGGGGATTGAGTATTACATAGAGGCAGTAGACCAGTTCGGCAATGAGGGGACAGACGGGAACAAGGGAGTGCCATATTTTGCTGAGGTCAAGGAAAGACCTGTGATTAATGTGATGACCCCTGAAACAGGAACAAAGGAGCAAACTATAGGAACGTCATCAGGCGGCTCTGCATTGAAATGGCTAGTGCTTGGAATCCTTGTCATTGGCGGAGGCATAGCCGCCGCCTCAGGTGGCGGCGGAAGCAGCGGCGGCGGGAGCAGCACTGGCACGATTATTGTAAAGTAAGTTCTTATAACTATCCCCTCTCCCCATTGGGGAG
>JACRGZ010000009.1 GCA_016234155.1 Nitrospirota bacterium
AAAAAACATATAACAAGAAATGAATAATGAAAATTTGCCTCAAAGAACTAAAAGAGACGCAAAAAAACACTTAAACATTTTTCATTTTTTGTTTAGTGTTATTCATTATCATTAAGTTATTCAATATGCTGAGTAGTTACGAGGGGGCTTAATGAAAGTCTTGGTCATAGGCAGCGGGGGCAGGGAGCATGTCCTTGTATGGAAGATTGCCCGGAGTAGATGTGCAGGCAAGATCTATTGTGCCCCGGGTAACGCAGGTATTGCAAAGATTGCCGAATGTATACCAATTTCCAACGATGATATTCAATCCCTGCTGTCATTTGCCCATAAAGAGAAGGTTGGATTAACTGTAGTGGGGCCTGAAGCGCCTCTTGCCCTGGGTATTGCTGATACCTTCAGGAAAGAAGGGCTCAGGATATTTGGCCCCAGTGGAAATGCCGCTCAAATAGAGGCAAGTAAGACGTTTGCAAAAGGACTTATGCAAAGATATGGGATACCTACTGCTGATGCAGGGATATTTACTGATGTGGACACGGCATCTGAATATATTAAGGAAAAGGGGGCTCCTATAGTAGTAAAGGCTAATGGTCTTGCGGCAGGCAAGGGTGTGGTTATAGCATCTTCCGAAGATGAGGCAATCAATACTGTAAGGATGATGATGGTCGAGAGGGTATTTGGAGAGGCAGGGAAACAGGTTATAATAGAGGAATGGTTGGAAGGTGAGGAGGCTTCATTCCTTGTCTTTACTGACGGAAAGAGTGTGGTCCAGATGCCGCCGTCTCAAGACCATAAGAGGGTTTTTGATGGAGATACAGGACCGAATACCGGCGGCATGGGCGCTTACTCACCGGTACCGGCAATAAGCAGGGATATACAGGATAGGATTATGAATGACATAGTAGTGCCAACGATAAACGGACTTGCTAATGAAGGATGTCCGTATGAAGGAGTTCTATATACAGGTATTATGCTGACACAGTGCGGCCCTAAGGTGCTTGAATATAACTGCCGGTTTGGGGACCCTGAGGCACAGCCGCTCCTGATGAGGCTGCAGTCAGACATAGTGGAGATAATGGAGGCTGTAATTGATAAGAGACTTGACGGTTCTGCTGTAAGATGGGACGATAAGGCGTCTGTATGTGTAGTAATAGCCTCTGCCGGGTATCCTGACAAATATCAAAAGGGGGAGGTAATAACAGGGTTGGAAGAGGTTGATAAGATGAATGATGTTGTGGTCTATCATGCCGGAACAACCCTGCACGATGAACGTATCGTCACAGCAGGAGGCCGGGTGCTTGGTGTGACTGCACTCGGAGATGACCTGAAAGACGCCATCGAGAGGGCATACGATGCAGTGGGGAAGATACACTTTAATGGGATGCATTATAGGAGGGACATTGGGCAGAGGGGGATAAGGGCTATAGGTTAGTGCGGAGTGCGGAATTTGGAGTGCAAAATCTCCTGATTTTGCATGCAGAGTGCGGAGACGTAGGGACAGACCTTAAGGTCTGTCCCTACAGGCTACGGTATAGTGAACTGTGGAGGTTGGAGGATGCGTAGGCCGTTAGTAGCTATAGTTATGGGGAGTGAATCTGATATGCCGGTTATGAACGAGGCAATCAGAGTGTTAGATCTGTTTAAAGTTCCATATGAATTGAGGGTAGCTTCGGCACATCGCAGTCCCAAACTGGTCCATGAGTTTGCAGAGGGGGCGGAAAAGGCAGGAGTTGAAGTAATCATTGCGGGCGCCGGAGGTGCAGCACATCTACCCGGCGTAATAGCTGCAGAGACGGTACTGCCGGTGATAGGTGTACCTATCGACTCATCCCCCATGAAGGGATTCGATTCCCTTCTGTCCATAGTGCAAATGCCGGGTGGTGTACCTGTGGCAACCATGGGGATTGGAATTGCCGGCGCTAAAAATGCTGCAATACTTGCGATCCAGATACTATCAAGAAAAGACCCGGCACTTTTAAAACAACTAAAAAATTATAAAAATGATATGGCTGAGGCTATAGAGAAAAAGATAAAAAAACAAGGAGCATGAAAATTAACCATAGAGGGTATGGAGTGCAACGACTCCAGTCGTTGCATGCAAAGTCAGGAGACTTTGCACTCCAGAAGTTTAGTATTTTCAGATGAAAATAATCAAGATAGACCAGCATAAACCTGACCCTGCAGCAGTAGCAGAGACAGCAGAATTATTAAAATCCGGCGCTGTTATAGCCTTCCCCACAGACACATTTTACGGACTTGGGGCAGATATTTCAAATGAAGGCGCAATAAGAAGGATATACTCGATAAAAGGAAGGGGATATAATAAGCCAATACTTATCCTTATATCTGACAGGAAAGAACTTGCATCTTTAATCTCCAACAAAGATATACCGACAACTGCCTGTAGCCTCATGGATTCATTCTGGCCTGGACCACTGACAATCGTGTTTTATGCAACAGGATCACTCTCAGCGCTTCTTACTGCATCTACCGGGAAGATTGGAATTCGATTACCTGACCATGAGTTCTGTAGAAAACTTATAGAAAAACTTGAAGGACCGATAACTGCGACAAGTGCAAATGTGTCAGGAGAACCAAGCCTTAATAACCCTAACGATGTGTTAAATGCTATAGGAGACAGAATTGACGTGCTGGTAGATGGGGGGATTACTAAGGGATGGCTTGAGTCTACAGTAGTTGATGTTACTGGGGAAAAGCCTGTAATCTTAAGGGAAGGTGCCATATCATCTGTTGATATCAGCACGGTTATAAATCAAAGGTTAAAAATCAAAATGTAAAATTACAGAGCAAAATTAAAAAAGTGAGATATCTTTTTACATTTTTATTTGTCATTTTAATTTTTGACCTTTGATTTTTGATTTTTACTATAGGGAGTCAGGTTTTGAAGCTTATAGTCCAGATACCATGCCTTAATGAAGAAAATGCTCTGCCTGTTACGGTAAGAGATATCCCCCGCAAGATTCAGGGAATCGATGCAGTTGAAATACTTGTAATTGATGATGGCAGCACGGACAGGACATCTCAGGTAGCCAGGGAGTGCGGCGTTGAGCATATAATAAGATTCAATGTTAACCAGGGACTTGCAAAGAGCTTCATGGCAGGATTACAGACTGCCGTACATCTCGGCGCTGATATTATAGTGAACACTGATGCTGACAACCAGTATTGCGGAAATGACATCCCAAAGCTGATACAGCCGATTATTGATGGCAAGGCAGACATTGTAATCGGTGATAGAGAGGTGGAGAGTATCAGACATTTTTCGACCTCAAAGAAGTTCCTGCAAAAATTAGGAAGCTGGGTTGTAAGAGTAGCCTCAGACACACGGATACCTGATGCCGCAAGCGGATTCAGGGCCTACAGTCGTGAAGCGGCTATGCGGACTAATATAGTCTCCGGGTATACCTACACACTTGAAAGCATTATACAGGCAGGCCATAACCGTCTTGCAATAACCCATATCCCTGTGAGGACAAATCCACAGATGCGGGAGTCGAGGCTTATATCAAGCATAAGTAGTTATCTTGTAAGGTCTGCTTCCACTATCATCAGGACGTATGCAATGTATCGGCCACTCAAGTTCTTCTTCACGATAGGGATAATAGTATTTTCAGCAGGCATACTTATATCCATAAGGTACGTGTATTACATGCTCCTAGGTGAAGGGGCCGGGCATGTCCAGTCCATCATACTGGCGGCAATACTAATGATGCTCGGCTTTCAGACTATTGTCATAGGCCTGATATCCGATCTTATCGCCGCAAACCGGAGGCTGAGTGAAGAGATAGTTTACAGGGTAAGGAAGATGGATAGGGAGTAGGTAAGGAAAATCAAATATCAAAAATCAAAATGACACGACCCACTTCGTGGGTACCCCGAATTCAAAATTAGGAAATGTAAAAGAGATAAATTCTTTTTACATTTTGACTTGTCATTTTGATTTTTGATTTTTGATTTGGGGTTATTTTCAGATGAACCGTCATGAGCCAGGGCTCACAACTATGGAAATAGCTAAACATCTAAGACCGGGCCAGCTTGTATCCCTTGAGTCTACCACTTATCCCGGGACAACTGAGGAAATCGTTTTGCCATTGCTTGAAGGAAAGGGGCTTAAGGCAGGGAAGGACTTTTTCCTCGTCTTTTCTCCGGAGAGAGAGGACCCTGGCCGGGCGGATTTTACTACAAAAGATATCCCAAAGATAGTAGGGGGCGTAACTAAAAGATGTCTTATGCTCGGGACTGCACTTTACTCCCGAATCGTAGAGAAGGTTATACCCGTCTCATCAACTAAGGTGGCTGAGATGTCGAAGCTTCTTGAAAATATATATAGATGTGTAAATATAGCCCTCGTCAATGAACTGAAGATGCTATGTAACAGGATGGGTATAGATATATGGGAGGTCATTGAGGCATCCAGGACAAAGCATTTCGGCTTTCAGGCCTTTTACCCTGGTCCTGGCCTCGGGGGCCACTGCATTCCTGTTGACCCATTTTACTTAACATGGAAGGCAAAGGAGTATGACTTTGTAACGAAGTTTATAGAGCTTGCAGGTGAGATCAATACTAACATGCCTTATTATGTCATACAAAGGACGATGGAGGTTTTGAACGGACGGGGCAAGACACTGAAGGATGCAAAAATCCTTGTCCTCGGGATTGCCTATAAAAAAGATGTAGATGATATAAGGGAATCACCCTCACTGGAACTTATAAGGCTTTTGAAGGAGAAGGGGGCGGTTGTCAATTACAATGACCCTTTTATCCCTGTTGCTGTAAGTCATAGAAGGAGGTTTAAGATGACCTCTGCAGAATTAACCGTGGAGACCCTTAAGGGTTATGACTGCGTCCTTATTGCAACGGATCACTCTGTCTATGATTATAAGTGGATAGTAGAGAATAGTAACCTTGTAATAGATACAAGGAATGCGACTGCAGGGATAAAGAGTGAAAAGATAGCAAAGGCATGACCTCTTGGTTATGGAGATGTAGTAAATTCAAAATGCAAAAAGCAAAATGTAAAATTACAAAGCAAAATTTAAAATTTAGAACTGCAATTTTGCATTTTTAATTTTGAATTTTAAATTTATCATGGATACTTATCTCGTCACAGGCGGTGCAGGTTTTATAGGGTCTAATATTGTAGATACCCTGCTTAAACAGGGCTCTCAAGTCCGCATCCTCGATAATTTCTCCACAGGCAAAAGGGCAAATATAGAGTCACTGATAAAACGTCACTCATTAAACCCCGGCAGTGATTATATATTTCTTAAACCTGATGAGTCACACAAATTATCAGACAAGAATATACGTCTATCAGTCATTGAAGGTGACCTTCGTGATATTGATACATGCAGGATGGCTGCAGCCGGCGTATCCTATGTCTTACATCAGGGGGCTATACCCTCAGTGCCCCGGTCTATATCTGATCCTGTTACGACAAATGAGGCAAATATAAAGGGGACGCTTAACATGCTGATAGCCTCGAGGGACGAGTGTGTTAAAAGGTTTGTTTTTGCATCATCCTCCTCTGTATATGGAGATACACCCACACTGCCAAAGGTAGAAACCATGCCGGCTTCTCCGCTGTCTCCTTATGCATTGAGCAAGCTCACAGGGGAAATTTACTCGTTGCTCTTCTATAGACTCTATGGCCTCTCTACAGTCTCTCTAAGGTACTTCAATGTCTTCGGTCCCGGACAAGATCCGGCGTCCCAGTATGCGGCAGTAATACCACGGTTTATTACAGCGCTGCTTGCCGGAAATGCCCCGACTATATACGGTGATGGTGAACAATCAAGGGATTTTACATATATTGGGGATTGTGTAAAGGCAAATCTCCTGTCATGCAACGCTGAAGGTGTGTCAGGAAAGGTCTTCAACATTGCCTGCGGAAGGATGACGACCGTCAATGAGCTTTTTCAAAAGATGCGGGATATGGCAGGAGACTCTGTTGAACCTGAGTATGTGGAGGCAAGACCTGGTGATGTGAAACATTCTCTTGCAGATATTGCTATGGCACGTGAGATATTAAAATATGCCCCGGAATTCAATATAGACGAGGGTCTTAAAATAACAGTTGAGTGGTTTAAGAAGAATTTATAACATGGGAGGCTCTTGCAAAAGTCTATGTCATCCCCGAAATCTTCTATCGGGGATATGATTTTCTGTAATAAAACACTAGATTCCCGCTAAAACCATGCGGGAATGACAACATTTTTATACTTTTGCAAGAGCCTCATGGAATATTTCTCTTCTATGAGCCTCTCCGTCAACTCTTTTTCATAGTGTGTCAACTCCTCATTGACTAACTTAATCCAGAAGGTTGCACGGAAACCTGCACAGAGGCTGGATATTATAGCCACATGATCCCCCTCAGCAAGAAACATAGAGCCATGCTGTAAGAACATATCCTTCCAGCGGCGCTGGGCGCTCCCAATAATTTTTTCCCCATTCACACATACTTCATGTCCCAGTGCGGTATCAAAACAAAGAGTGGAATGGTGGTAATGTTGAGTACGGAGTGCGGAGTGCGGAGGGTTGAGGGTTGAATGAGGAGTGCGGAGTGCGGAGTGCGGAATGCGGAGTGGATCTGGTGTTATACCAAGATGTTTAAGCCCCGAAATGAGCGCCTCTGCAATGGCATGGTATGTCCCCTTAATATTGGATGGGAATAATGGATTATCTGTTTTAGATACTATACTGTAGCTCAAGTCATTGCCATGGAATACGGCCCTTCCGCCGGTAATGCGCCGGACAACTGCTACATCTTTTCCCTCTGACAATCCTTTTGGCGGGGTCTGAAAATATCCTATAGACATACATGGTGGAGACCATCTGTAGAAGCGAAGTGTGGTAGTCTTTACCCTCTCTTCCTTAGAGGCAATAGCAATTGCCTCATCCACTGCCATGTTATAGAACCCGTTATTGCTACCTGTATCAAGTAACCGCCAGACCTGCAACTCTCACCTCCAACCGTTCCTATTATTACATATCTGCAGGTTGGTGCAAGAACCCTAAATTTTCCTGTTGAAAATTCGGACAAAGAAGGTTATATTACCATATACACTAAAATTATTTGAATTCCCTGAGGAGAACATTGATGACCCCAGTAAAAATACCGCATATAACAATACCAAAAAAGCACAAGGAGGGGGCTTTTGAGATCCGCATGGAGAGTATCGGAGGGCTGGGTGCAAACGTTGCAGGGAAGATACTGGCCGAAACCGGGGTGCTTGGGATGGGACTCAACGGGTCTAATTTCTCATCATATGGCTCAGAGAAGAAAGGCGCGCCCGTTAAGGCGCATGTACGGCTATGTGATCCGGATACCCCTATAAGGAATAACAGCCCGATAGAAAATCCTCATATACTGGCTATATTCCATGAGGCGCTTATCAAGACAGTCCCTGTCCTGCAGGGGGTGGTTCCTGACTCTACTGTCATACTGAATACCACAAAGACACCTGCACAGACAAGGGAGATGTTAAAATTACACGGCGGGTTTATAGGGTGCGTAAATGCCCTTAATATTGCCATCGAGGAAAAGAGCAGGGTTAATATCCCAATGCTCGGCGCTATCTGTAAGGCAAGTGGGTTTCTTGACCCTGATGCATTGAGAAATACGATCAAGAACGTCTTTGGGAGAAAATATCCCCAGACCGTGCCGGGAAATCTTAAGGCCTTCGATCGTGGGTATGATGAGATAAAGATCGAATTCTTCCCCCCAGATGAGAAATATCCATATCAGCCCTTTGTCCGGAACCCATCTAAGCTTGGATATATGAACCAGCCTATAGGTGGGGTTGTGGTCAGCGCCGGAATTACGCGAGAGAAGGATTTGAGTCCTTCCCGGGTAGGATTTATCCCAATATTGGATCTTGATACCTGTACACACTGCGGCGAGTGCGATTATGCGTGTCCTGATTACTGTTTTGTCTGGGAAAAAGGTGTGACCAAGACAGGTAAAGAGGCAATATTCCTCAGGGGGATAGACTATAATTACTGTAAGGGATGCCTGCAATGTGTATGGATTTGTAAGCCCAAGGCCATCTCAATAGGCAAAGAGAGCGACTACAACGTTGATAAATTAACTTTACCTCATCCATTTCGTAAGAAATGAATAAATAGGGAGGCTCTTGCAAAAGTATAAAAATGTTGTCATTCCCGCATGATTTAAGCGGGAATATAGTGTTTTATTACAGAAAATCATATCCGTCCCCGAGTGCTTCTATCGGGGATAGAAGATTTCGGGGATGACATAGACTTTTGCAAAAGCCTCTAGGTATAAGGAGAAGACATGGGCACAGAGGTAATAAAGGGGGCCAAACAGGAGACAGGTTTTCTTAGCGGTAATGAGATGGCTGCCCTTGCCGCGAGCCAGATAAACTTCCATATTATGGGTTACTATCCCATCACCCCATCTACCGAGGTAGCCGAAAATCTTGACGAGATGAAGGCGGAAGGGGAACATGATATTCTTATGATCCCCGGCGAAGGTGAACATGGGGCTGCAGCAATATGCTATGGCGCCGCTACTGCAGGGGCAAGGGTCTTCAATGCCACGTCTGCCCAGGGACTCCTTTATGCTTTGGAACAATTACCTGTCCAGTCAGGTACACGCTTCCCTATGTTACTTGACGTTGTGACGCGTTCTGTGTCTGGACCTCTCGATATCAGGGGTGATCACAGTGACATAATGATGGCGCTTAATTGCGGCTGGATAATCCTATTGGCAAAAGACCCCCAGGCTGCCTATGACATGAACATTATAGGGGTTAAGATAGGGGAGCTTGAGGATGTGAGGCTTCCTGTAATAGTTGCCTATGACGGTTTTTTTACAAGTCATCAGAAGCGGAGGGTGCAATATTTTACAGATAAAAGTTTAGTTCAGGAGTTCTTAGGTTCTCACCCCCCAAAGTATGTATCAATAGACCCGAGAAATCCGGTGACAATAGGACCATATATGAACGACCCTGACCTTATTAATAATAAAAAGCAACAATCTATGGCGATGGAGGCTGCATATAACCGCCTTGGAGAGGTGTTTGACGGCTTTTATGAATTAAGCGGCAGGCGATATGGCCTGCTTGAGACTTACATGATGGAGGATGCAGAGGTTGCGCTCGTTATCCTTAATTCGGCCTACGAAACATCTAAGGAGGCAGTTGACAGGCTTCGTGCAGAGGGTTTTAAGGTTGGGGTTATGATGCCGAACGTCATTAGGCCATTCCCGGCAAGGGAGATCAGGGAGTGCCTGAAGCGTGTTAAGGCCATATGTGTAGCAGACAGACAGGAGTCCTTCGGCGGCTGGGGCGGCAATATGACTATCGAGGTAAAGGCTGCCCTAAAGGACGACCCTGATAACAGGACACTCGTCTTAAGCCGTATATATGGACTTGGCGGTAAGGAATTTTATGTAGAAGATGCCATAGACATGCTGAGAGAGACAACCGGGGCGGCCGATAAGGGGAGGGTGGATGTGCCTTTTGAATATGTAGGCGCAACACCAGGTGATCTGAATTTCAATCCCGGACGGATACAGAATCCTCTTACAAAAGAAGAGACTTCACAGGGAATTATAAAGGTAACAAGGGATGAGGCATCAG
The DNA here is from genome assembly GCA_016234155.1 of Nitrospirota bacterium. Taxonomy (GTDB): domain Bacteria; phylum Nitrospirota; class 9FT-COMBO-42-15; order HDB-SIOI813; family HDB-SIOI813; genus JACRGZ01. Next base: position 9,624 of record JACRGZ010000009.1, read on the forward strand.
GTAAGTGGGATATAAAGGGGGTAAGTGCGAGACCCCTGAATGAGGTGCCAAAGAGGATAGCACAGGGACATTCCGCATGTTCAGGGTGTGGAATATTCCCCGGCCTTGATATCTTCTTTAAGGGTATTCAGGGGGACGTCGTAGTGCTTTATCACACTGGTTGTGCTATGGTGGTCACGACAGGTTATCCCTATTCATCTCACAATGTAACCTACATACATAATCTGTTCCAGAGCGGCGCCCCTACACTTGCCGGTGTTGTTGAGGCATTCCGTGAGAGACAGCGGAGGGGGGAGATACCTGCTGCAGATGACATTACGTTTGTAATGATTACCGGGGATGGCGGTATGGATATAGGTATGGGGCATGCTATAGGTACGGCGCTGAGAAATCACAATCTCATAATCCTTGAATATGACAACCAGGGCTATATGAACACAGGCGCGCAATTATCTTTTTCTACCCCGCTTGGCCATGCCACTTCCACGTCTCATGTTGGGCCTTATCAAGCCGGAAACAAGCTTCAGCATAAAGACACGGCCCAGATAATGGCGGCATGTAATATCCCTTATGTTTTTACAGGCATTGCCACACAGTACAGGGACCTTATAAAAAAGGCAACAAAGGCACAGTACTATGCAAAAAATGAGGGTATGGTTTATGGCAAAATACTCATTGCATGTCCGCTCGAATGGAAGAGTGAGGAGATACTCGGGCTTGAGATTATACAGACCGCAGTTGACTGCTGCTTCTTCCCATTATATGAAGTAGAACATGGTATTACCACGATTACATATAATCCGGAGGATAAAGGGAAAAAGGCGCCTGTCACAGAGTGGCTCAGGTTGATGGGGAAGACGAAACACCTTGGAAAACCAGAATATAAGGATATAGTTGAAAGATTGCAGAAGGAAGTTGACAGAAGGTGGGAGAGACTGAAGGCGATGGCTGCAAATCCGCTGTTGTGAATAGGGTTCCAGGGTTACTGAATTCAAGTGGCCAAGTGAAATCCACTCGAACCCTTGACCCCTTGAATCCTTGAACCCTATATTTATATGTCTTTTATCCATTATTCATTAAGAGAAATAAACTGTAAAATTGTCTATTATGGCCCAGGTCTCTGCGGCAAAACATCAAATATCAGATATATCTACAATAATACAAGCCCGGAGAGTAAAGGTAAGCTTATCTCTATAGCGCCAGAGAAAGAGCACACGCTTTTTTTTGACTTCCTTCCGATTTTTTTGGGCACACTGAATGGATTTACACTGAAATTTCATCTCTATACCGTCCCGGGACAGATATTTTATGAGGCAAGCAGGAAATTAATATTGAAGGGGGTGGATGGCATAGTGTTTGTAGCAGACTCTCAGGTCGAGAGGATGGATGCTAATATTGAAAGTATGGATAATCTGCGGAGGAATCTCCTTGAACAGGATGTGGATGTAAACTACACCCCGTTGACCATTCAGTATAACAAGAGAGACTTGCCAAACATCATACCCGTTGAGGAAATAGATGCCCTGCTTAACTTTAGAGGTGTACCATACTATGAGGCGATAGCGATAAAAGGAGAGGGTGTATTTGAGTCATTAAAGGATATAACCATGCAGGTCATAACAAGGCTCAAAACTGCCCTTTAGTCTATAACAATGTCTTTACCGGCCGATTGACTTATACATAAATACTTCTATATAATTACAAACGTTATTATACTCCCCGGTAGCTCAATAGGCGGAGCGAGCGGCTGTTAACCGCTAGGTCGTAGGTTCGAGCCCTACCCGGGGAGCCAGTTTTTATGAGGGTCGCTTTGGGCGACCATCATAAAAACTGGCTCCCTCTATCGGATGAGATCCGAACGTATTTTCAAGCCCTGTGATCTTGATCGTCGCAGGCTCGGCCACCGTGCGGCCTCGCACTGCTCCTTGGGCCGTTCCCTCCTGAACGTCGGTCGCGGTAAGGTGTG
>JACRGZ010000046.1 GCA_016234155.1 Nitrospirota bacterium
ATATATCTGTTATTGGCGCAGGGTATGTCGGTCTTGTGACAGGCACATGTTTTGCGGAATTTGGCATCAATGTTACATGTGTTGATATGAATGAAAGCAAGGTGGATCTGCTTAATAAGGGAGTGGTTCCATTCTATGAGCCTGGCCTGGAAGAGCTTATACGAAAGAACGTGAATGAGGGGAGATTGCGGTTTTCAAATAATACCGCAGAGGCTGTAACGAACTCGGAGGTTATCCTCATAGCAGTCGGCACGCCATCGCTCGAAGACGGCTCAGCAGACCTGTCATATGTGGATGCAGTGGCACGAACGATAGGTGAAAATCTCAATGGATATAAGGTCATAGTCACAAAAAGCACCGTCCCCGTCGGCACCGGTGAGCGCATAAGAAATATCATAAGAGAGATTCGGAAAGATAACGGCCAATTTGACATAGTATCCAACCCTGAATTTTTGCGGGAAGGGTCTGCCATAGAAGATTTTATGAGGCCCAACAGGATAGTTATAGGTTCCAGCAGTGAACGGGCATCGTCAATGGTGAAAGACCTCTATAGCCCATTATATCTTATAGAGACCCCTTTTATAATCACAGATATCGAGACTGCCGAGATGATCAAGTATGCCTCAAATGTATTCCTTGCGACAAAGATCTCCTTTGTTAATGAGATCGCCAACCTGTGTGAAAAGGTGGGCGCTAATGTTCAGCTTGTTGCTAAGGCAATGGGGTTAGACGGCCGGATAGGCCCCAAATTTCTCCATCCGGGCCCCGGTTTTGGCGGATCATGCTTTCCAAAAGATGCCAGGGCGCTCTTGCAGATTGCTGAGAGTCATGGTTATGACTTTAAGATAGCAAGGAGTGTGATAGAGGTTAATATTACTCAGAGAGAACGGATGGTTGCAAAGATAGAACATGCGCTGCGGGGCGTCGGGGGAAAGACCCTCGGGGTTCTCGGGTTGTCATTCAAACCAAATACAAACGATATAAGGGAGTCTCCGGCTATTTCTATCATCCATGGCCTCCTCGATATAGGCGCATTTATACGTGTATACGATCCTACCGCAATGGAGGATGCAAAGAGAGTACTTGGTCAGACAGTCACATATTGCAGCGATGCATATGATGCTGCCAATGGATCTGATGCTGTTATCCTTGTTACTGAATGGAACCAGTTTAGAAACCTTGAACTAAACCGGTTAAAGGGTTTACTGAAACATCCGGTCTTTATAGATCTAAGAAACGTGTATGAACCTGAGAGGATGAGAAAAAACGGTTTTGATTATTATTCAGTGGGGAGGAATTGAGATGTCCGTTTCTCCCTCCCCCTTGATGGGGGAGGGATGGGGTGGGGGTGAAAAGGAGGGGGAATGCGAATACTTGTTACAGGTGGCGCAGGTTTTATAGGATCTCATATCGTGGACAGGCTGGTATTGGAAGGGCATACTGTGTCAATCATAGATGACCTTTCCACAGGGAAGCGGGAGAATGTAAATCATAAGGCGGAGTTCTACAAGATGGACATTGGTAGTCCAAGGATCGAGAGGGTTTTTAAAAAGGAGCGTCCTGAATTAATCTGCCATCATGCGGCACAGATGGATGTCCGGAGATCCGTAGCTGATCCTGCTTTTGATGCCCAGACCAATATAATAGGGACGCTTAATCTACTTGAGAATGCAGTCCGTTTCGGGACAAGGAAGGTGGTTTTTGCATCCACAGGCGGCGCCATATATGGAGAAGGGGGACCCTACCCTGCCACAGAAGATAACCTTGCAAGACCTGTCAGCCCGTATGGGATAAGCAAACTGACCGGGGAACACTATCTATATTACTACATGGTCACATATGGGCTCAGCTATGTTGCCCTCAGATATGCCAATGTGTATGGGCCAAGACAGGACCCCTTTGGTGAGGCGGGTGTAGTGGCCATATTTACCCAGAAGATGTTAAGGAATGAGCAGCCCGTAATAAACGGGAATGGGATGCAGACACGTGACTATGTGTATGTGGAGGATGTGGTAGATGCCGTATATGCGGCTATACACAGCGATATAAGCGATACATTCAATGTAGGTACGGGGATTGAGACGTCTGTTAATGAATTATTCAGGCTTCTAATGGAGATTACCGGAGGCAATGTGAGGGAAATGCACGGACCTGCAAAGAAGGGAGAACAGATGCGGAGCTGTCTGAGCTGCGACAAGATCAAAAAGACATTAGACTGGGAACCTGGCGTATCTATCAGGGAAGGCCTTTCAAAGACCGTAGCATTTTTTAGAAATCGTATTTGAGTCCTAAAGGGTTGCCCTACAAAGGGTGGGGAGATGGTCAGAGCCTGCCCCTGCATGTATTAAGCAGGGGGTGAGGGGCATCTTTATGCTAAGCATGAAACAGGAGCTAACAGCAAAAGAACGTATCCGCAGGATGGTAGAAAAGTATGTAGCAAAGGGCCCCTACCGTCTCCATCCCGATCATGACAGGGTAGAGTCAATTATACAGGGCCTGGCAAAGAACCTTGAGGGTTATGGAAGGGCATACTGCCCATGTGTGCCTGTAGAAAAATGCCTTGAGGCAGGAAGAAAATATGTCTGCCCCTGCGAACCACACCATGATGATATAGCAAGACAGGGTTACTGTGACTGCGCACTCTTTGTGAGTGAAGAATTTTTAAATAATGAGAAAATGTATATAGAGGCTCTTGCAAAAGTATAAAAATGTTGTCATTCCCTCATGGTTTAAGCGGGAATATAGTGTTTTATTACAGAAAATCATATCCCCGATAGAAGATTTCGGGGATGACATAGACTTTTGCAAGAGCCTCTATAATCAATCCTAAAGAAAGGAGGCTTGATATGGCAATCAAAATAGGTGAAAAGGCCCCGGATTTCAATCTTAAGGGGGTGGACGGAAAGATTTACACTCCCGAATCATTCAAAGATTATAAGATTCTTGTATTAATTATCTCCTGTAACCACTGCCCATATGTCGTGGCATATGAAGACAGGATGATAGGGATACAGCGAGATTATTTAGACAAGGGGGTACGCATCGTAGCCATTAATCCCAATAATGAGATAACCCATCCGGAGGACAGCTTCGATAACATGGTGATAAGGGCTAAGAAGAAGGGCTTTAACTTTCCCTACCTGAGAGATAAACCTCAGGATATACCAAAGATACTCGGTGCAAGGTATACACCGGAGGTATATATCTTTGACCAGGATAGAAGACTCCGCTACCATGGTGGTATAGATGATAATTACGATAATCCAGAGGCAGTTCGCCATCATTACCTTAGAGATGCCCTAGATAATTTAATTGATAACTTAATTTCAGGGAGAGATGTGGGACGTAATGAAACACCGGTTGTAGGGTGCACCATTAAGTGGAAGTAAAAAGAATCAGAATTGCTTTAAAAAAGGCAAGGCGAAATTAAACCTATAGAACTTAACCGCCTTCGGCGGGACTTTTTAGACAGGATTAACTGGATTTACAAGATTTTTTATTATATTTTATATTTACTTTATTATTTATCATGTCCATCCTGTATATCCTGTCAAAAAAGGAAATTCCTATACGTTTAAATTAAGTAGCGGCGACTTTAGGCGCCCATTTACGAATCAAATGGAACCACTCGAAGATGAATTCGGTGATATAATTCAAAAGGCGAGGACAGGACTTGGCCTTTCAGAGATAGATGTTTGTGAAAGGGTTAACATATCATTAAAGATTTTGGAAGAAATAGAAGCATACAAATATGTTCCGTCAAAAGAGGAGGTTATTGTACTTGCAGGAATTCTTGGTCTTGATGCCACTAAATTGTTCTATATTGCTATGAGGATGTGGCATCCGGAGGATTTACATTTGGGAAAATTATCTGATATCCTGATTATAGATGGGACAATGGGGGCATATAAAGTAAAGGGATACCTCTTGTTTGATGAAAGCTCAGGAAAGGCTGTGGCATTTGATACAGGAAACAGCAGTAAAAAGGTACTGCATGTTTTACATGAAAGAGGGCTTAGATTGAAATATATATTTCTGACTCATAGTCACAGTGACCATACAGGAGGATTAAGCGAGATCTGCAGGGCTACAGGTGCTGGTATTGGTATGCCTGAAAGGGAATCAGCTTTAGGTTTTGAAAAGGAGATGGGCAAGGATTTATTCCTTGTTAAAGATAACTCAGAATATAATGTGGGAAGACATACAATCAGGGCCATTTCCACGCCAGGCCATACAATTGGAAGCACCTGTTATATTACTAAAAACTATTGTTTCTCAGGAGACACCCTGTTTGCTGGTTCAGTAGGGATGTCCTATGGTATAGATGGTTATAAGAACTTATTGGATTCTGTGCGAACAAGAATCTTAACATTGAATGAGGATATATGTGTATTCCCGGGACATGGCCCTTCAAGCACAATCAGGGAAGAGATTATGCATAACCCATTCTTTAAGAGGAAAAGAGGTGTGTATTTAATGAAAGAATCATCAAATGGTATAAACAGAGGTTTAACTAAGAAAGATATAAAAGAATGAACTACCCCGCAGCAAGCTGACGGGGTATCAATAGAAATCCCGAAATTCATCCAATCAGTCTTATTAACTACATTAAGCCTGTTTAACCTTCGTCAATAGTGATAGAACTGATCCTGTCTGTTGATATAGTAATCCACTGCCCCTCTCCCCGCAGCTCTACAGCGTCTTCTGACACCTCGATAAGAATACCCCTGTATACAATATCAGAAGCCACCACTCTGACTGCTTTGCCGAGCATAATGTGTAACGGTATCATATATGAGAAACCTCTGGATTTCACTTGAACCCTTGAATCCTCGACCCCTTGAACCCTTTCTTCTAATGATAGCTCTCATCATTGCCCGGATACTTGCCTCCCTCCACATCCTCTTTGAACCGTTTAACCGCATCTGCAAACAGTCCCCGCAACACAGCATACTGTTTTACAAACTTAGGCAGCGGCTGCGGCGTAAGACCAAGCAAGTCATGGAGTACCAGTACCTGGCCATCACAATGTATCCCTGCCCCTATACCAATGGTAGGTATGAGCAGAGTCTCCGTTATCCGTTTTGCAAGAGATTCAGGTATACCCTCCATTACGACAGCAAATACCCCTGCATCTTCGAGCATAACAGCATCGTTCAGTATCTTCTCTGCAGACGGTTCATCCTTTCCCTGCACCTTATAGCCGCCTGTCTGGTGTACTGATTGAGGGAGGATCCCCACATGTCCCATTACGGGTATTCCTGCTGCAATAATAGCCTTTATCCTGTCGCCTACGGCGCTTCCACCCTCTACCTTGACAGCCGCGGCGCCTCCCTCTTTCAGAAATCTTCCGGCATTGTATACGGCATCTGCCGCAGACGCCTGATATGACATAAACGGCATATCTGCAACTAAAAGTGCGTTCTTTACCCCCCTGCTGACTATTCTTGTATGATATATCATCTCATCCATTGTGACAGGGAGGGTTGTGGTATGCCCCTGAATCACAGTCCCGAGGGAATCACCAACGAGTATTATGTCTATCCCTGCTTCATCTACAATCCGGGCAAAGAGACAGTCATAGGCGGTAAGCATGGTGATCTTTCTGCCGTCGGCCTTTTTTCTTATTATCTCAGGAACCGTCATCTTTATTTACCTATTAGATCTTTAAGTATCGCAACAGTAGCCGGTGAGCGGTTAAGTGTATAAAAATGGATCCCAGGTACGCCTCTCTCAAGAAGCTCCCTGCACTGGTCTGTAGCATAATGTATACCAAGCTCCATGACAGCATCCGGATTATTCTTTATAGTCTCGAATTTCCTTCTCATGCCTTCAGGAATTGCAGCGCCGCAGAGAGAGGTAAAACGTTCTATCTGTTCAATATTGGTTATAGGCATAATCCCTGGTATAATCGGCTTGTTAATACCGGTCTTGTTTGCCCGCTCAATAAGATCAAAATAAAAACGGTTGTCAAAAAAGAGCTGGGTGATGAAAAAATCCGTACCGGCATCCGCCTTTTTTTTCAGGAAATGTGTATCCTCCTCAAGTGATCTGCTCTCCCTGTGCCCCTCTGGAAAGGCTGCTGCCCCTATACAGAAGTCATAGTTCTTTCTGATAAATTGTATCAGCTCATTTGCGTGATTAAAACTCTGCTGCGGCGGTGCGGACAATTCCTCATTTTGCGGTTTATCCCCCCTCAGGGCAAGTATATTCTCTATGCCATTCTCCTGTAATTTCGTCAGTATCCCGGCAATTTCTCCTGCTGTACTATTTACGCATGTAAGATGTGCCATAGCCTCAATCCCCAACTCTTGTTTGATTCGTATGACCCACCCTACTGTCTTTTCACGGGTGCCGCCGCCTGCGCCATATGTGACAGACACAAAGGCGGGTTCCAGCTCGCGGAGGTTTGCAATTGTCTTAAAGAGATTTATCTCTCCTTCGTGTGTCTTTGGAGGGAAAAATTCGAAAGAGAAGAGCGGTCGTTTGTTGTCAAGAAGTTGCAGTATTTTCATCTGAAAATACCTTTCAAATCCCCCCTTACCCCATAATCCCCCTAAATCCCCCTTTAAAAAAGGGGGACTTATCCCCCCTTTTCTAAAGGGGGGGAACTAATTTCCCCCTTTGAAAAAGGGGGATTAAGGGGAATTTTCATAATCCTTTGTGGTAGAGTAGGGAACAGGCGAACAGCGGTCACCTGTTTTTCCAGTTCCCCCTCATCGAACCGTGCGTGAGGTTTTCCCTCACACGGCTCTCGGACTACCCTTCACCGTCAAGCACTTCGCCATGAAACTCGG
>JACRGZ010000050.1 GCA_016234155.1 Nitrospirota bacterium
CTCAGAATAATGACGACATTTCTTTGCAAAATCCCTCCTAACCTCCCTTTTCCAAAGGGAGGGATAATCCCCCTCTTTGAAAAAGAGGGGTTAGGGGAGATTTCCTCAATGATGTCTATTCAATTTTGAGACCCTTAATAATATAAGATTTGAGAAGCGTCTAAGTGGGAATGCTATCATGCTGATTAACCACTTGTAAGTTGTCAAAGGACATTATGCCTTTGTGGGAACTTCATGGTATAATTTCATAGAACAGAATTTCGGGCCGCACATGGAGCAGAACGTGGCATCCTTGAATGATGGCTGCGGGAGCGTCTCATCATGCATTGCCCTTGCGGTTTCCGGGTCTAAAGACAATTCAAACTGGCGTTTCCAGTCAAAGGCAAACCTTGCGCGGGATATTTCGTCGTCCCTGTCTCTTGCACCTTTTCTATGACGCGCAACATCAGCCGCATGGGCAGCTATCTTATATGCTATGATCCCCTGTTTTACATCTTCCAAGTTGGGCAGTCCGAGGTGTTCTTTCGGGGTGACATAGCAGAGCATCGCCGCACCTGCTGCCCCTGCAACAGTTGCGCCGATTGATGATGTTATGTGGTCATATCCTGGAGCAATGTCAGTCACAATAGGGCCAAGTACATAGAACGGCGCGCCATGACACAAATCCATCTCCTTCTTCACGTTCATCTCTATCTGATCTAATGGGACATGTCCGGGGCCTTCTATCATGACCTGTACGTCCTCTTCCCATGCCTTCAATGTAAGTTCACCGAGAACGGAGAGTTCTGCGAACTGTGCCTCATCGCTTGCATCAGCAAGGCAACCAGGTCTCAGCCCATCGCCAAGGCTTAGACTTACATCATATCGTTTACATATCTCAAGTATACGGTCGAAGTGTGTATATAGCGGGTTTTGTTTATTGTGATAGGCCATCCAGTGGGCCATGATTGCGCCGCCGCGGCTTACAATCCCCATAAGACGTTTTGCAGCAACCGGTAGAAACTCATGGAGGAGACCGCAATGGATTGTCATGAAGTCTACACCCTGTCTTGCCTGAATCTCAATTATATCGAGTATGTCATCTATTGTAAGCTCGTGAATCTCATTTACCCGCTCAACCGCTTCATAGATAGGGACAGTTCCTACAGGTAAAGGGCTGTTCTGTATCATGGCCTCACGGATTTCATGAATATTCCTGCCGGTGCTAAGATCCATTACTGCATCTGCGCCATACTTGATGCAGAGATTCAACTTTGCAATCTCTTCCTCCACTGAAGAACTCAATGCAGAGTTCCCGATATTGGCATTTATCTTACACCTTGCAGCAATCCCTATGCCTATAGGCTCAAGGTTTGTATGATTGACATTTGCCGGGATGATAAGACGGCCGCCTGCAATTTCAGGGCGTATTAACTCAGGCTCAAGACCCTCCACACCTGCGACATAACGCATCTCTCCGGTAATGATGCCCTGTCTTGCGTAGTGCATCTGAGTGACGTTTTCTTTGCCGATACGCAGTGTTACCCAGTCTTTCCTCATTTTACCTCCGGCATTTTAAATCCTAAATCCTAAGCGCTAAATCCTAAATAAACTCAAAATGTTAATTTCAAAATCCAAAACGGTTTAATACATTTGTACTTTGAATTTAGAAATTGTTTAGCCCTGAACTTGATTCAGGGTAGAAATTAGGATTTAGGATTTGTCAGCCGTCCCTCCTGTATGATCGTTTCATTCCTTCCATCTCTGTATTCAAGGACAAGTGTAGGATTAAAGAATACATAATCCTCATGGAAATTGGCGCTTGTATTTCCGCCGAAGGTTGTGTTGTCTCCTAACGCAATGTGTGTTGTGCCGAGTATCTTCTCTGCCTCCAGTATATTATCAGGTCTTGATGCCTTATCATTTGTCCCTATACCAAGTTCGGCTATATTGACGGCCTCCGGGCTTACCCTGAATACATTAGTCAGATATTTTGTAAACTCAGGGTCTCCCTTAACATCCGTAACCTTGCCCCCTTTAACAGTGATGGTTACAGGGGGGGTGAGTTTTCTTGTCGTAGACCAGCTTAGTACCATAATCCCTTCAGATGTACCTTCTACAGGAGCGATATAAACCTCACCGGCAGGGAGATTTCCAAAGCACCCTTTTTCTGTGAGAATGCCTGTATCTGCGTGTCCGGTGCGGCCACTCAGGCCGAACCTTATGTCCGTCCCTAAGGGACATCTCATAATTGCCGCCTCTGCCCTGGTGATCAGATTTGCAATATACTCAGTCCTTTCTGCGATCTTGATCCAGTCTACGTCCATGGGGCCTGAAAACATTTCAGTGTCAAAGAGGGGCATGCTCGCATAACGTGTCCCCTTTATCTTTGTAAGGAGATGCCGGAATCTCGTATGACTGGTCGAAAAATTAGACATGGCAATAACCACATCCACCATATCTTCAACATGGTGAGATAATATATCATAAGCCTTCTCCACGTCGCCTGCCACGGCCTTTTTCATAATAAGCCTCCCGAGAAGGCCCCGCTTCCTTAGCTCTTCTAATGCCTTATCCCCAAAGGCGATGCGCCATACAGGCTCAGGAGGCTCATAGCCGTTATTGGGCAGCGCCTCATACTTGTAAAACTCTGTTGATGTGATCCTGGTGCAGAGTTCAGCTACACGCCCAGTCGCTTTCTCAAGACGGCGGCATCTATCCATCTCCTTTGGTTCAAGCCGGCCTTCTTGCATCAGGTCCGTGAACACAAGCACACGCTCACCAGGATGGATGCCCATATTAATATTGAGGAGTTTTTCTATGGCTTTATCCATGATACTTAAAAATCAAAATTTAAAAGATATGACATAATCTTTGAATTCGGGGTACCCACGAAGTGGGTCGTGTCATTTTGATATTTGAGGCTCTTGCAAAAGTATAAAAATGTTGTCATTCCCGCATGGTTTTAGCGGGAATCTAGTGTTTTATTACAGAAAATCATATCCCCGATAGAAGATTTCGGGGATGACACAGACTTTTGCAAGAACCTCATTTAATATTTGATATTTGATTTTGACTTATGCCGTGATTACTTCTTCTATCTCGGGTATCATGGCCTTCAGTTGTCTCTCAACCCCGAGCTTCAGTGTATATGTGGAGCTTGGACAGCCTGAGCATGCACCCACAAGGCGTACCTGAACGGTTCCACCGTCAATGCCCATGAGCTGTATATCTCCACCGTCCCTCTGCAAGGCGGGCCTTA